>JAUPVT010000038.1 GCA_030916885.1 Chlamydiota bacterium | reverse complement strand
GATGCGCAAGATTAGTTCGAAAAACATTATCTTTTTCTAAGAAAATAGCTAATCACATTGGTGTGATTAAAATGTTTATTTGCAATTATAATTTAAAATCACTACCTGTTTAGGACTACCAATAATCTTCAGATTAATTTAAAAAATATCATTAATTAAATTAATTTATAATAATATTTTTGTTTTAAAATTAGGAAATTAACTCAAACTTATAGTCTAATTTTCATAGATAAATAAATTATAAAAAGCTTTCTCGTTTTAATTAAATGATTTTTTATTGATTACAAAATACAAAGTGATATATCTTAAATTAAGATTGAGGTTAAACGGTTCTGTTCTTTAGACTTGCCTTCAGCTCTAAAATCGATTAAAATCACAGCTATTAAAATCTTAAGTTGGTTTAAGCCTTATGTCCCGTATGCCCCTTATTGTTGCAAATTGGAAGATGTATAAGTCTGTTAAAGAAGCAAAGAACTTTATCAATAGTTTGATTCCTTTGATTACATCTTCAAAAAGACGCATTTTTATAGCACCTTCTTATCCTGCGATTCCAGCCTCTGTAGAGGCTGCTGGTAATAGCTCTATTATGATTGGATCTCAAAATATCCATGACCAAATAGAGGGCGCTTTTACGGGAGAGGTCTCTGCAAAAATGATCAAGGAGTGTGGAGCTCAGTTTTGCATTATTGGTCATTCGGAGCGAAGAGAGTATTTTCAAGAAAGCAATCTATTAATTAACCGGAAACTTAAGCGTGCTCTTAAAGAAAAACTTATACCAATTCTATGTGTAGGAGAGACGCTTCACGAAAGAGAAGGGGGTCTAGTAGAAGCTACTTTGGAAACTCAGCTTGAAGAGTGTCTAATGGCCTTAAATGAAGAGGAGGTAAAGAGGGTTGTGATTGCCTATGAACCTGTTTGGGCTATTGGCAGCGGCAAAACGGCAACTAAAGATGAAGCCCAAGATGTGCATGGGTTCATACGTAATTATATTCAAAACTTAATGGGAAGAAGAGTGGCTGATGATTTGCCTATATTGTATGGTGGATCAGTAAAACCAGAAAACATATCGAGTTTAATGACAGAGCCTGACATTGATGGAGCACTTGTTGGAGGAGCTTCTTTAGATGTCATCTCATTTGCCCAGATTGTTAATTTTTAAAGGAAATTTATGACTTTTGTTTTTTATCTTGTGATTTTTTTATTTATCCTTCTTTGTGCTCTTTTATGTCTTGTGGTATTAGTACAAGAGAGTAAAAGTTTAGGTTTAGGAGCCTCTTTTGGTGGGGATCCTGGAGATTCTTTGTTTGGTACATCTACAGCAGATGTCCTAAAGAAATTTACAGCTTACTTAGGGATTGTCTTTATTATTTCATGTGTTGTGTTGTCTCTATGGACTGGGGCTTTAAGTCGCAAAAACTCTTTAAATCCTACTGTAATTGAAGAAGTGCAGCATTGATTGATTCAGGGGCTTCTCTTTGCTATTATGGCGATCCTATTTTAAGAAAGATCTGTAGACCCATTACTGTAATCACAAATAAAATTAGGCAGCTAACACAAAATATGATTGCAATCATGGATAAGCATGATGGAGTTGGCTTAGCAGCTCCTCAAGTAGGGCACGACATTCGCTTATTTGTTCTGCGCAATTATATCAATTTGGAAAATGATAAGTGGAAGTTATCTGATCCTAGGGTGTATATCAATCCAAAGTTGTCCTTTCCTAGAAAAAACCAAGTAGTAGAAGAAGAAGAAGGATGCCTATCTATTCCAAAGCTTCTCTATAAAGTCACAAGAGCTGATTTTGTGGTTATAGAAGCTTTAGATCTCAATGGAAATCTTTTTATAGAAAAGATGGATGGTTATAATGCACGTGTGCGTATGCATGAAAATGATCATCTCAACGGTGTGCTTTTTATCGATCATTTGGATGCAAAAACCCGTAAGGAAATCAAACCTCTTCTTAAAGAAATTAAAAAAAAATATCATTTAAACAAGGAAACAGCTGCTGTAAAGCGATTGTCATTAGGCAGACGTTCATAAGATAATCTTAATTGCCAACTACAGGTAAGCATAGTAAAAAGATCGATTTTTCCTGCGTGATAGCTTGGTTCGCCTTTCCTTCCCCATCCATGTTTTGTTTGTATAAGACAACTCCACTTAGGGCCTAGACGAAGGTAGCCACGAGCTAGGATTGTATTGCGCCGATCAGAAAGAGATGTATCTAGAATCTCTGAGATAGGCCTTGCAACATCTAGTAAAAAGCTTTTATGATTTGCCTTACGCCAGTCAAAAGCGCTTCGATGTCGAAATTCAGCAGCAAGTGCTAAATCTTCATTCAGTGTCCATTCTGCAGATACATTGATAAAATCCCAAACCTGATTTTCAAAATTTCTTGCAATGGTGGTTTTTAAAGCAATAGAAGAAAAATTGCATCCAAGAGCTAAATACCCTTTAGGAAAATTTCTATCAAAGGCATATTTTCCAAAAAAACCATAGGTATAAACATCACTTGTAAAAGTGGGAGCAAAATTAGAAGTGATGGGCTGAATGATATCATTGCGTATACCAACACGTAACTGATTGAGTTGAGTGTAGGCATCATCTATGTCGAAATAGAAGTGTTTGTTTAAACCTAAAGCTGGACGGGTATACCCTTGTGCGTGTGCATAAGGTTCAACTACATGTCTCGCACAAGAGTAGGAGGCAACAAGACGGGTATAAGCTTCTAATCCATAAAAAGCAGTAGCCTGTATGATCGATTGATCAGAGGAGTTATTGCTGTAGAAAATTCCGGTTGCTCCAATACTGGGTGTTATTATTAAAGGGCCAATAGAGAACGATCGATAGAGTTCATGATAAGCTTGTACTCTACCTGCACGTGTTTGTGCAGGAAGGTGTAGAGTATCTAGCTGCGATCTTAATGGATTTGTATATACGTAATCAAGGAACCCTCCATTAAAGCTATTAATAGAGATAATTCCAGAAGAGCCTAAAGTAAAGGGGCGTAGACCTAAAAAGAAAAAAGGAAGCTCTTGATCAATGCTTTGAAAAGGATTAATACGCGGTTGTAGATTGAAATTTAAAAAAGCTTGATTAAATTCTCTGGAAACAGTCAGGAGTGTGCGCTGTTGTGTATTGATTTCAAAATCTTCGCTTTTAAAATCACCAACCATTTGTGAATCGCTTAATTTGTCATAAGTAAGGTGGACTTGTGTTTTTTGATCCTCGCTTAAATAATGATACAAACCCTGTAAACGATATCTGTGAGGACCTTTTTCATCTGGGAAGCTTTTATCATGAGCTCCATAGCTACGTGTAACGAAAATGGTACGCTTATCTTGAGAAATATACTCTGTTTCTAAAGCCGCTCCAAAGCCTCTTTTTATTCGATAATCCAAACGAAAGAAGCAGTCTATATCCTTCCATGAAAAAAAACGATAGCGTGCGGTAAGTCTTGGCCCCAGAATTTTATCCCATACTACCTTATATCGAACAGGGGAATCCTGAAGCGCTTTCAAGTTACTTTTAAATATAGGAAGCCAAAAGAGGGGTACTTTAAAAATCCGAAAGTGAATATTTTTTGCTGATAATAGATGATTTTTTGTGATAGTAGCTGTATTAGCTTGTAGATCCCAATCGGTATCTTGGTTTTCGCACGTAGTCACAAAAGCATTTGTAATAGAGAAAGTTCCATCTTCTAAAAGATCAATTTTATCTCCACCTAGAAACCACATATCCACAAATGTTTTACCGCTGATAACAGTTCCTCTGCGGTGGATAAAATCGTACTCTAATTGAGACCCTACAAACACGCGGTTACCGAGTTCTAGCATCAAATCATCTTCTGCTAGGATTTTTTGTATAAAAATCCCATTTTCTGTTTTATTTATGTAAGTCATTTTTCTGGCTTGAACCCGCAAACCACTTGCTTTTGCAACTCCTCCCTCTTCTGTAGAAAGGACTCCATTGGAAAAACTAGGATCTTTTAAATCGATAGTCAGATCAGTTAGTTCAGAGCGGCTACTCTCAAAACAAGATAAATCCGGCTCAGAAGCTAGAGCTCTTAAGAAACAAAGGGAAAAAAACAACAGAAAATACATGAATAATTATTTTAAGTTTACATCGTGGAATTTAGCAGTTTAAAGCTATTGGAGAGTTTGGATCAATAGACCTGCGATCAAAGGTCGATTTTTTTGATGTCCTTGTTGTAAGCTATTTAGTAAAACGTCAATACCTTCTTCTGTATGTTGATTGCTAATTACCTGATAGCAGCTTATTAAAAGCTGCGAATTTTCTTCGGGGGTTAATTCAAAAGCGGTTTTGTCTTTAAAATAACTCTTTCTTGGTAAGAGGGGACGAAATTGAATGATTTGCGTATTTTGTTGAGAACGAATCCATTCTAGAATGAGTTGCTTAGAAGCCATATTTTTATTGAGTTGAAATAATGCAAGATTGCAATAATTGCGAATCAAGGGAACTTTTGCTCTTTGAGCATGTCTTTCTAATAAAGCAATTGCTTTAGGGGTTTGTAGATTTTGCAACAAAGAACTTATGGAGGGAATTAATTCTAATTGCCTTGTATCCAAAAGAAAGCTTGCTAGATCTACAAAGGCACCAGGAGATAACTCAATAGATTTCTTTAAAATTTCCTCTTTTACATATAAAGAAAGGCCAATTAAATCATAAAAAGAGTGTTTCATATGCTGTTGCATAGAGGGGAGTACTTTCCATGCCGTAAAGGCATTGCCGATTGTCATTTGAGGCTGGAATCCAAAATCCCGACTATCTCGAACAAGAAATTCTTTTAGATAAGGTAGGCAACCCTCATTTTTTAAATCAAGCAAAGAAAGCATAGCATTAAAACGGATCTGTAGGTGGTTTTTTTGTAGAAGAGAGATTAGTGTTTTTTCCGACCCTATAATTTTGCCTAGTATTGCAATTGCAAATAGATTTCTCTCTTTTGCCAAAGAAAAGATCTTTTCTTTGGCACTTTCTTCTCCTAGTAAATAAAGTGAATAATTAGCTGCTAAATTTACATTATCATTAGTAGAAAGGCTCAATTTTTGTAAAATAGATAAAGCATGCGTATCCTTTAAGACTCCAAGAGCAAAACAACAAGCCTCTTGCTCTGCAGGGTTAATGTGAGTGGCTTTTCTACGAATATTAGGTAGCAGCTCTTCGTACCCAGCTTTTGCAGAATGTAAAATAGCTTCGATGCGCGTTTTTTGAATAGGGTCATCCAGTAATTGTTTGAGCAATAAAATAGCATCAGAAGAGCCGACTAAAGCAAAAAATTGAGGGAAAAAAAAGCGCATTTCAGGAGGTAGTTTATGCATGAGGGATTCTACTTGCCCCACAGAATTTCGCGTTTTTCTAATCGCTAATTGATAAGCTGCTTCTAATCGTGTATACAAGAAGCCAGAAGACATAGCTTTATTTAAAAGGGATTCAAATCGATCGTCTTGCAATTGGCCGATTAATTGCAAAGTAGCAAGTTGTACTTCTGGATGTCTACTGGTAATACCTGATTCTAAAATTTCTTTTGTAGTTTGGATCCCAGCAATTTTTAATCCCAATAAAGAAATAAGCTGTTCTTCGCTCTCTGAACTTTTAGCTCCTTGTTCTAAAACCATTTCAGCTATGCGCTGCAATGTTTCAAAGTCATGCCTTCCTAACTCTTCTTTATATCGTCGATAAAGAGTGATCGCCTGTGAAAGCTCTTTGGCTTGTACAAGATAAAAAATATGTAGCGGATTAAACCTCTTTATTTCTGTTTGCGAGTTTTCTGCTTGTAAATAGGCACAGATAAAAGATATACAAAAAAGCAGTTTCAAGGTTTTTTTAAATAATGCCATAGATTTACCTGCATTTTAGAAAGAAGGTCTGTTACTAGGTTAATCGGTAATCCCATTATATTGTAATAACATCCTATAATTCGATTGACCAAGATACTACCAGAGCCTTGAATTCCATATCCACCTGCTTTGTCTAGGCAAGAATCGCTTTTATGGTAGAGTCTGATTTTCTCTTCTGTAAGTAGATTAAAAAGAACATAGGATTTCTCTAAGCCACTATAATAAATATCTTTTTTACATATAGCAACAGCAGTCATCACCACATGCCACTGATTTGATAATTCTAATAGCATATTAAAAGCTTCTTCTGAGTCTTTAGGCTTATTATAGATTTTTTCCTTAAAATATACGATTGTATCTGCAGATAAAATAATCTCTTGAGGAAAAGTATCAGCAACTAGAGAAGCTTTCTTTAAAGCGAGTTCTTTAGCATAAGATTCAGGATCCTTATTAAAAGGAATTATACTTTCATCAAAATGAGAAGGATACTGGGTAAAAGGGAGAGAAAAATAGCGCAAGATTTCTGCGCGTCTAGGTGAGCTTGATGCTAGAATTAACATGTGTCTCTTCTCAATTAACCGGTATCTTCTTTTTTCTTAAGCTTTTTAGAAGGCGTCTTATGGATGAGAAGTTCTGTATGATCAACCCAGATAGGAGAACTCCATGCAATATGGCCATTTTCTTGCGTTACTCTAAGGTAGTAATAGACAAAGGGAGGGCGTTCATCAGGAGATTGCAAAGATATCTTTGTAATGGACTCAGTATCATCAATAGCAAATTCATATTCCGTTTGATTAGGGTTAATGGTCTTGAATACAGAACCATTACGAATAATGACAATTTCTTTGATGTTTTCTGTTGTTGCTATAAAACCTGTAATGTAACGATTAAAAATCAAGCCTGGTTTGGCTTTTGTATTTAACTCGCTTCCCATGCACGCCCCTGCAATGAAAAATCCTAATACAATTCTATCTCCAGTAGTTGCATAGCAAGATCTTTGGTAAAGTGCATGAAAAAGAGATTCTCTTGTTTGCTCAGGTGCTATAATTGCAGTTAATCCAGCAGAGTATTGCGCTTGTGGACCTTCATAAAAACCATTATATATCCCACGATCATCTAAACCACCTGCTACAAAGCCAAAACGGCAATTACGGTTTAGAGCTTGTCTAATAGAACCTTTTTCTGATTCTACGATCTCTTTACCATTTTTTGCCGTAATAGGTCTGAGGTTTTCTTCTTTTTCTAAGCATTCAGAAGAACCCCAACAATTATAAATTTCTACAACTCTTTCAAAATCAGGATCAAATTCTTTGAAATTTGTTTCTAGACCTTTTGCCATACTAAAAGAAGCAATAGATAAGATTTCCTTTGGAGAATGGGACCTGTAGATCTTTTTCAAAGAGCTGTTTTTCGCATCTTTTTTGCGTAAAATAGGTTTATTGTCTTTAGAGTAAATTAGTTGATGAATTCCTTCTTCTAACGGTTTTCCAACCCACTGAAAACCTAAAAAAGTAGAAAATCTTAAGTCTTCATTAAATTCAGCAATTTGTGAGGAAATAATTTTCCATGTGTCATTAGAGGTTTCTTCTATGCTTTCAAAAGAGGAGGTAGCAAAGAAGTGAAAGTTTTTTTCATCACGTAGATAGCGAAGGCAGGTTTCAATATTATCACCGGCATCAAATCGTTCTGATTCGCCGTGTAGTTGTCCCCAGAAAATGCTTTTATCTGCATCCGAGTCTGTAGAGCATTTAATAGGGGATGAATAAAATACTTCTTTTGTCGTTAGGTTACGTAATTCAATCTTATAGATTCCAGCTTCTCCAAAATACAGGTTGGGAATATTGATAAAACCGGTTTCTGGAACAAATAGCTTCCAATTTAAATTCTCGCGCAAATTTTTATAAGAAAGTTCAATTAAAGTGCCTTCAGGAGCCTGATGGGTTAAATTCCCATAGCAGTCCTCAAAGCGAATGATCACGTCAAAACGCTTGTTTTTAGAAACTAATGAAGGGGCTATGATGCGAATATTTTCCAGAGAGCTTCCTTTAACATCTAAAGTAAAAATCTCAGGTTCTTTCCAATCACCTTTTCCTTTAGGATCAATATAAAGATGAAATGTCCGCTTTCTTTGCAAAAAGGTTTGAGCTTTGTTTCCTTCTTTTGAGTGCTCTACAGTAGCCCCCATAATAATGATTGCTGTTTCCCCAGTTTTCAGATCAGAGCTCAGGCAAAATTCAAAAGAAGACAAGTCCGTCTTTTTAGCGCTAATCATCTTGCCATCAGGAGTTTGTAGCCAAATTCGATTTTTCTTTTCCTGAGAGCTAACCTCAGGTATTTGCCAGTCGCTAACCCTCCCTTGAGAAAGCAGGTTTAATTTTAAAACAGTGCCTTTAGGCAGTGTAACAGCAGTAGTATAAAAAAACTTCCAGTTTGAAACTTGACCAGCAAAAGCCAGATTAGGCTCGCAATAACAGATCGACCGACGCATGAAATCTCCTGATATTATCCAACGAACTGATATTGTGCCCGATAAGGTGATTCTTTAGCAAGAGGGTTAAAAATTAAGGATTTTTTTCACGGTAAAAAAACTTAAGGAATATAAACAATCTTTATATTTTATAAACAATTTTAATATATAATTAGTTAAAAAACTTAAAAAAAAGGTAGTTGCAAATGACAATAAATTCAATTAATAATAATAAACACTCATTTCTCTTTAAACCTTTAAAGATCATTAAGACTTTAGGTTGGGTCGCAATGGCTATTTTAGCTCTTCCTACTATATTTGGCTCTTATTTCGCATGGAAAAAGCTAGCAGATATTTGGAGTAAAAGTGAAAGGCCTGATACACAAAAAACAGATGATGTTGCCTCAAAAGCGCTTTTAGACGAAAATTACTTAGAAAAGACTCCTCAAAAAGAAAAAGCAGAAATTTATAGCAAAGCAATTAAGCAATTCCAATCAGAAGAGTGTTTAAGTGCTACTTCAGCAGAAGCCTATTTGGATCACTTAAGGAATGATATAAAAGGTAGAGGAGGTTTAGATTTTCTTTTTTCTACTGCTCTTTTACATAATGCAAAAGCTGTTAATTTAGAGTCATATCTACAGAAAATTACAGCTAAAGTAACAGAGGCAAAAGGACAAGAACATCCATTAGTTTTTGTGCCTTTCCTGTTAGAAGGTAGCAAGCCGGATATTGTAGTAGCTGTAATTGATATTACAAAAGAACGAATAGAATATTTTGATCCAAAAAGCAATAGAAGTTATCGTAACTTAGATCGATGTGGTATATCTACACAAGATTTTTTAAAAAAACTCAGCAATCTTGCCTTTCCAAATAAAGAACCTGACATTATTCGCAATATATCAGGTCGTCAGTCTTTCTGGCATAAAGTAGATTCTGGAGCTCATGTTTTAAATTTCATTCAAACAAGAATATATACGGATGCTATTCAGAGAGATACGCTTGGTGACTTTAACAGTTCTCTTTCTCCTGATGGCAAGCAATTGCGAAAAGAAATGGCTGCTATTTTGCAAGAAAAACTCAACAAGGAAGATCAAATAAATAACCCTGTTAGCTACTTTACGTCCTTAGCTCAGCGTAGTGGATTAGAGGTTTCTAGAAAAATAAATATTCAATATATTCCAGAGGAGGAAGACCGTATTGCAATAGCAAAGATGGCCGCTCAACAAAGTGGAAAGGATACTTCTCTTTTGATTAAGAACTATAAGATCAAAAACCAAGCAGCTCTTGTTGAAATAGCAAAGATTGTTGCTAGGCAAGATGCACGGGGTCTTTCTCAGTATATTCAAAATTATGGAATTAAAGACAAGCAGGCGCTTGTTGAAACAGCAGAAGTTGCTGCAAATCAACTGAATGGAGGAGATGTCTCTTATTGGATTCAGCAATATATTCCTAAGGAAGAAGATCGTATTGCGATAGCAAAGATAGAAGCTCAGCAGAAGGAAGGGAGTATTTCTTCTTTCCAAATAAAATATGCAATTAAAAACCAAGAAGCTCTTACAGAAATAGCAGAGATATTAAATAAAAATCAAACTGATATTTAAATAATATTTACCATAATGCTATAATTAATTTTTTCTATATTTCTTTATAAAATGAAAAAATCACATTACTAGAATTTAGTATTATAAAAATTTTTATTTAAACACAAAAGAGATCTATTAAATAAAGGGTTTTTATATTGATTTATCCAACTAATAATCACTCTAATACAAAATAGTGTCCTTCAAAACCTATTGCATTCTAGCTTAAGAACAATGAGTAATTTTGATTTTCTCAATAGAACGCTCAGTGGAACTTAAAATCTCTAAATCGAAGTTATCTTGATGTAAACGCCAGCCTTTGGAAGGTATAGCACCTGCTCGATGAACTACAAAACCTCCAATGGTATCATACTCGGGACTTTGAGGTATGCGCATGCCTAATTCTGCTTCAATATCGATAATAGACATCTTAGCGCTGATAATCCATCCCTCTGCATTGGGTAGTGCAGTGTAGAGACTTTCTGTGCCTACATCGTATTCATCAGCAATTTCTCCTACTAGCTCTTCTAAAATATCTTCAATAGTTACAATCCCTTCTGTTCCTCCCCATTCATCCACTACAACGGCAAGATGGATTTGTTTACTGCGAAACTCTTGCAATAAATAAGCAATTTTTTTGGTTTCTGGCGTATAGAGAACAGGCTTGATGATTTTTTCGATAGAGGAAGAGAGCAGCTTAGTATCGTTTTGATATTCGATATGTACTTTTAGAATGTCTTTATAGAGCAGAACTCCAATCATATTGTCAACAGTGTCTTTGTAAATAGGGATGCGGCTAAAGTTTTCTGCAAGAAAAACTTTAGCCGCTTCTATTAAAGAGGTTGTTGAGGGTAAGCTTACTAGATTGACTCTAGGAACCATAACTTCTCTGACAATCCTTTCTTTAAAGGATACTATAGATCCAATGAATTTTTGTTCATTTGCATCTAAGTAAGCTCCTAGTTCTGTTTCTTGCAATAGTTCATGGATCTTATCTTTAAGCCGAAAGCCAAGGGGGCTTTTTTTATCTTGAGAGAACTTGACAGAGAGTAATTGTATCAATCTAAAAAAGGGAGCTGTTAAAGGAATGCAGAGAGATAAAATCAGAGAACAGGGTGCTGCCAAGATGGATAAGGTCTTTTTTGGTTTAAAGCGGCCAAATAGACTAAAAAGGCAATCTGTTGTCAGTGAAGTAAGAATAATTGTACAGACAATAAAAATAATCGCTTTTTGATCATAAATCATTTCTCTAGATAAATTTTTGTAAAACATTTTTTGTTTTATCAGAAGGAAAAAAGCTGTTAAAACAAATCCAATGCGTAGAAGGTGCTTTGTAAAGCTCAAAGAAAAAAGAACCCCTTCCCATTTTTGTTTGCCAAAAAAGACCTGGAGAAAATAACGAAAAAATAGCGGGAGGTGCTTTTGTTTCAAATAATCTTCTACTTGTAGCTTTCCCATTTGTTGCAGAGCAACAGAAATAGCTGTTAAAGCACTAGATCCAATTAAGAATAAAAAAGTGATTACACCGTAAAAAGTGATCAAAATAGCGTTCCTTTAATTTGGTTCAAGTAACCCGCTTTGTCTCAAGTGTCTTAGACAAGTATTTTCTTTTCTTTTCATTTGAACTCTTGAGTTTAGGTTCTCATCTTCAAAACCAATTAAATGTAAAATACCGTGAACTACATAGCGACATAGTTCTTCAAAAGGATTTATATGATGCTTTTCAGCATACTGCTTAGCAATTTTGGGGCAAATAAATATTTCACCTAAAAGATGATATCTATTGGATTCGCATGTAGAATCTATCGGAAAAGTAATACAGTCTGTTGGAGTGGGATCTTGGAAAAAAAGGGAATGTAGCTGAGAAATTCTTTTTTCAGAAACAAATTGAATGCTTACCTCATCCGTTGTGATTTGCAGAAATTCAAATAAAAAAAAGACCACCTTTTTCATTTTTATCTTAGAAAAGCGAAGGTCTTTTTGAGAATTTAAAAGTTTTATTAGCAAAACTAGAAAGAATTAGGTGTTTTGGGTAAGTTAGTTACTTTTACATTTTCACCATCTTTCCATTTACCAAGACGACGCAAAACGTCAACCCTTTCAAATCTTTTAAGGACATTGCGCTTTTTAGCGGATTTGCTCGATTTTCCATAACTTGGGTGTCTAGACATAATTCTTTTTGCCTTTTTAAATTATTTGATTTTAGGAATAAAAGCTCTTTGGGCTAACTCTGTATCAATTGCATTTACATGCACCTTAAATCCTTGAGAAAGATTATCCTTTTTGGGGCCTGTTTTAGTCGAAGGGAGGCGAGGACGACGAGGGGATATATTGCGAATTCTTTCTTGTTTGCTTAAACGGACCATAACATAAGCTCCTAAGTATCTTTTCTATGATGAGAAATTGTATGAATTTTTGACTAAAATAGCAAGTCTTCAGTTTATAGAAAGAAAAATAGAAGTTCTCTCATCGATTACCTCTATTTTATCCCATAACTGGTGTATTAGACGAATCTCTCTTAAGAATAAACCTTTAGATACTTAGATAATAAAATTATAAAGAAAATTTTTAGAATTGATTTGATTCTTAGTCAGAAAATATTATCATTTCATATAATCTATTTCTCTTAAAAAATATGTTAGTCAGTCAAAACCAAACTTAGAAAAAGGTTTTTAATGAAATTATTTAAAATAATTCCTACTTCTGATAAACAGACAAAAATTAATACTTTTAAAAGTAAAGGTAGAGTGGTAACGAAGAGAGGAGATCTGTTAAGTTCTCAATATAAAGGGCATTTATATCAAGTAGTTTCAAAAGAACAGCTTCCTCTTTTACAAAGATTTTCCCATTTTTTTTCAAGGACTTTAGTAAGCTTTGCTTTTTTAGATTTCCCTTTCTTGTTTTCTTTGCCTGGGCTTATTTTTGAAAAAAAAATAGTAATCTATTACATAGAGCCTATAGATCTGTCTGATCAAGAGAGGTCATTAATCATTCGAATAGATCAAGAATTTTCTAAAAATAAAAAAGACCCAAAAGCACTAGTGAATGCAGCACAGAGGACCGCTCGCTATGATGGAGGAGGAACTTCTAAATTCATTAAGAATTATCGAGTCACAGCTGAAGATGATCTCGTTGAGATTGCAAAGACTGCTGCCTGCTCAAGTGCAAAAGGGACTTCTGAGTATATTAAGAATTATGGAATCACAAGAGAGAAAGATCTCGTTGAGATTGCGAAGACTGCTGCTCGGGAAAATGGATGGCAAGTTTCTAGATATATTAAAAACTATGAAATTGCAAGCGAAAAAGGCCGCATTGAGGTAGCAAAGATTGCTGTGCAGCAGAATGGAGAAGGAACTTCTCTATATATTAAAAACTATGGAATCACATCCCAACAAGATCTTATTGAAATAGCAAAGACTGCTTCTCGCTATTATGGACGAGAAACCTCTCAACATATTAAAAACTATGAAATTGCAAGCGAAAAAGGCCGCATTGAGGTAGCAAAGACTGCTGCTCGATACGATGGAGAAGGAACTTCTCTATATATTAAAAACTATGGAATCACATCCCAACAAGAGCTCATTCAAATAGCTAAGACTGCTGCTCGATACGATGGAGAAGGAACTTCTCAACATATTAAAAACTATGGAATCACAAACCAACAAGAGCTCATTCAAATAGCTAAGATAGCTGCTCGCTATGATGGTGAGGGATTTGTTGCTCTCTATAATAGAGCAGGAGATCTTGTTTGGTATGATGGAGAGGGAGTATCTGCCTATATTAAAAACTATGGAATCACAAACCAACAAGATCTCATTGAGGTAGCAAAGATTTCTGCTCAGCGTGATGGAAGGAAAACTTCTAAATATATTGAGAATTATGGAATCACAAACCAACAAGACCTCATTGAGGTAGCAAAGATTTCTGCTCAGTATGATGGAAGGGGAACCTCTGAATATATTAAAAACTATGGGGTTCTAAATGAAGAAGAGCGCATTAAGATAGCAAAACTGGCAGCTCGGGAAAATGGATGGCAAGTTTCTAGATATATTAAAAACTATGAAATTGCAAGCGAAAAAGGTCGCATTGAGGTAGCAAAGACTGCTGCACAGCAGAATGGAGAAGGAACTTCTCAATATATTGAAAACTATGAAATTACAGAACAGGAAGATTTAATGCAGGTTGTCAAGTTGGCTATTAAAGGATCTATTGCAAATAACTTAGCTAAGAATTTTTGGCATCATTTATCTCGTTGTGGTTTTTCTCAAGCAAATTTAAAAAAGATCCGACTTCTTTATGCCTGTTATATGGAATGTAATAAAAATCCATCCATGCAACACTTTATTGATGAATATAGTTATATGGAATGTAATAAAAATCCATCCATGCAACTTTTTATTACTGAAATAGAAAAAAAGATTTCTCTAGAACAGGATTCTCAGAAGTTGGAAAAATTACAAAAAAAGAAGCAAAAAGCCTTGTTATATTTTTCTCTTGTATCAGAAAAGTGCATAGATTCTAATAGGTCACTTACCGAAGAACAGCAAAAATACTTCATCAGGGCGTTAGAATATCGCCATCGAAAAAATTCTTGCTTTTTGATGTGGTCTCTTGCAGAAAATTTTCAAAAAGAGCAGTACTTTCCTAGATATGAAAAACTTATTTTATCGTCCCAAGGGCAACCTCTTGTGCATCTCATTTTACCTATGATACTTGTAAGTGAGTGGATGATAGAGTCCTCTAGTCCTTTAAGATCTCTTGATAAAAAAAAACTTGAAAAAATCACAGATTTCCTTAAAAAAAAGCAAATAAGAGAGAGTTTTCGATCTTCTGAAGGATTTTTATCCAATCTACTGCAAGCTCTGATTGCTCTATCTCACCTTTCTACTATTTCCTTAGAGCAAAAAATCCACCTTCTTAATCAGTTCTTACGAACGGATTTGCCTATAGATCAGGGAAAAAATTGGAAGAAACATTGTAAAAAATCTTTAGATACATTGTATATTCTTGCTAGCATGAATCTGCTTGATCCCATTCTTAGCGAGTTAAAGGACGATGATCCTTTTAGCTCATTCATTTTGTTGTTCGAGAGGGAATTAAAGTCTATTCTTTTATTGGATGCATTTGAAGATAATTTTTATGAAAAGTATTTAACAATAGAAGAAAAATCACGTGTTCCATTAGCGCTTGTGAAATATGCTGGTAATATAAAAAGTTGTAGAGAAACTAGAGTTACTCAAGAGCTTCAACGATTAGTAACACATATTCTTAAAGACTCATTGAAGGAAGGGCGGTATGAAATAGAAAATAACCCTCATTTACAAAAGATTCATAAAGACTTTCCTGAAATATTCCAAGCTTGGCAAATCACACAAGAAGCGATAGAAATCAAACCAAGAGAAGAAAAACACAAGTCTATGAATTTTTTGGCTTTCTTGAAGGAAAAAATTCTTACAGATAATCACTTACCGAAAGTTCCTCTAGAATTAGCTCAATATCTTGAAGGAAAACCATATTCTATTGAGAACATGAAAAAAACTGATCAACAGATTATGCGCTTATTTGAAATATTATGTAATACATCAGTAGATATTACTGAAAAGTTAACTATTCTTAAAGAGCTATCTCCATTGATAGATCAAAACGAATTCAAAAATGATATTGATTCTTTGTATATGAACTTAACAGAAACCAATAAGAAAAAAAACGTTCTTGTGGTTGATTCAGATCATTGGCAAGATCTTTTTCTTTCAGGAACAGAAGTATTAGGAAGTTGCCAAAGAATTGATGGGGACCCTATTCTAAATGTATGCCTTATGGCTTATGTTTTAGATGGTAAAAATCGAATTCTTTGTGTTAAAGATCCTATAACAGGAAAAATTTTAGCTCGTTGTATTTTTCGTCTTTTATTGAAAGATGACCAGGTAGTGCTTTTTCAAGAGCGAATCTATCCTAGTTCTTGTAAATATGTAGAGTTACTTAATAAACTAGCAGAAATCCGCGCAAGAGAATTAGATCTTGAACTTTTCACTTGTAATACACGAGATAATCTTAGTCTTGAAAAATTCACACTTAAGTCATTAGGAAGTTGTTCTCCTTATGAGTATGCAGATGCTTCTGGAGGAAAAACAAAGGGCGCATTTAGCATACATATGGCAAAAAAAGTAATCCTGTCTTGAGAAGATGCAAGTGGCAAATAGCACAGAAAACGTTATGTTTTAAGGATTTTTTTGCATAGGGTAAACGACGCCACAGGAGATTAAGAATTTAAAAGCATCCTCTATCGACACATCAATAGGGCAGCTTAAAGATTTGGGTGTTAAAAGGATAAAGCCAGACATAGGATGGGGAGCTGTAGGAACAAATACGGCGACTTCTATAGAAGAAACTAGTTTAGTAAAGATTTCTGGTAAAGCCTCACTAGTTACAAAACCAAGAACGAATGCGTCTTTGTGCGGAAAAGGGACAAGTACTGTTTGTTTAAATGTCTTTTCTTTCCCAGAAAAGACTACTTTTGTTAACTCGTGGCTGATTTTATAAATTTTTTTCACAAAAGGCAGGCGATAGAAAAGACGATCGGTAAGATGTAAAAATGAGCGGAGGAAAAATTTCCTGCTGAAAAAGCCGAGAATGAAAATGACAGTAACCCAGAAAGCTAAGGCAAATACACGACTTAAAAATTTGACAAGCACTTCATGATTAGCTAAAGAGAAAAAAGGCGTTTGTGAATGATGCATTAAAATATCTTGAATAACTCCAGTGAGAGGAGTAGTAACTAGCTCTACCAACCAAATAACAATGATGCAGGTTAACACAAGGGGTAAAAGAGCAATGAATCCTGCAAAAAAATATTTTCTCATAAAGGAGTACTTGGTTTCGCAGGTGGAACAATAACACCACAGGAAACAATATATTTAATAGCGTCCTCTGGTCGCATGTCAATACATAGAAGTTGTTCTCGAGGATACATCAGAAGAAATCCCGTTGTGGGATTGGGTGTAGTTGGAATCAACACAGAAACTAGATCATTATTTACGGAATGAGAGCACACTTCAGGAGAATCTCGAGAAACAAGCCCAATTACATACACGCCCTCTCTGGGAAAGGGAACCATCACAACTTGTTTAAAAGAGTTCTTATCCTTAGAAAAAAGCGTTTTAATAATATCCTGAGTGGTTTTATATACGGTGTTTACAATGGGAATTCGATGAATGATTTTATCTCCTAGTCGAAATAGTGAATTAATCACAAACCAACGAGTAATTGCCCCTAGTAAAACAGTAATAATGAATAATAGGATGAGAATGACGATTTGGCTAGTATAGCGGACAAGGTGCTCTGAGGATAGAAAAAGAAAATTTCGATTCAATAAGTTCATTTTCGATAAAACAGCAGAGACCAACCCAATGAAAGGCTGTGTGAGAAAATTGATTAAAAATAGTAAAACAGCAATAGTTACAGCAAGAGGAAGTAAGATAACAAGGCCTGTAAGAAAGTATTTTTTCATTGATCCTCTTAATTTTTTATGATTCTAATCATATAGTTTTTCAAGTTTAAAACGCCAAGGTAAAAGCGCATCCTTGCCAGCATAGTCAACTCCAATACGAGGACCTTGGTGAATTTGAGTTTGATCTATTAACACATCGCTATTTGTAATCCAGATACAGGAAGAATTAAGAGAAATTGCATTGTGGGTGAGATCAATTCCTAAAGCCTGGCATACACTGCCAGGGCCTTTAGTTAGTTTAGAATTTAAAGATTTTTTTCGTCTTTTTAGCATAGTTTCAATTCCAAAAGTTGGAAAAATAGCCCGAATTAATACAGCATGAGGAATACCTTCTCTGTGAGTAACCACATTTAAAAGATAATGGATTCCATAACACAGATAAACATAGGTAATCCCTCCATTTTGATACATTGCAAGATTGCGTTTGGTTTTGCGGTAATTATACGCATGACAGGCCCTATCTTCTGCGCCTTTATAAGCCTCTGTTTCTGTAATTATACCGCCGGTAATTTGATTGTTCATTTGAGTTAATAAAAGCTTTCCTAATAGATCACGTGCTATTTGAACTACATCTTCACGTTGATAAAAAGAAATAGGAAGTGTGAAGCTCATCGATTTCTCTTACGTTTTTTTGAGTTTTGATCTTGCTTAAGCATCCAGTGGCTTTCCAGGAAAATAAGGTCAATACGTACGATTTGTACTGATACTTTCTCTCCTAATCTATGCACATGCCCTGTAAAACGTCCCTTTAAGATAGAGTATCTCTCGTCAAAAACGAAATAGTCATCTTCAAGATCAGAGATATGCAAAAATCCTTCTAACATTAATTCTGTAAGCTCAAAATATAGACCAAAAGGTTTAATTTTGGTTACTATCGCTGCGTGATATCGAAGAGGATCTCGTAGAAATTCCTTTTCCAATAAACGAAGCTTTTTCAAGGTAACAACGCTATTTTCTGCTCGGAAACTAATTCTCTCTTGTTCGGAGCAGTGGGTGGCTATTTCTTTTAGATCAAGCTCTTTTGGCTCTTCATTAAAGAGTAGTCTTTGAATAATCAAATCGCTGTAGCGTCGAATAGGACTTGTAAAATGACAATAGTGTTCTAAACAAAGACCAAAATGGCCCATATTCTCTGTGGAGTACTTAGCTAATTTCATACTGCGAATAAATGCTATAGAAAGTTGAGATAAAAATGGGCTTTCTTGAGCTTGCTGAAATAGTTCTGGTATATCTTTAAAAGTGCTATTACTAGATACATTCAATCCAAATGTGCGCGCTAATTCAAAAAATTCCCTGATATTTTCTACATTAGGTTCTTCATGCACACGGTAAATGAGTTGTTTGCCTCTATTGGCTAACTCCAAAGCAACCAGTTCATTAGCTTTAAGCATAAATTCTTCAACTAATTGGTGTGTAATATCATATTCAATTTTTTTTACTCCTAAAGGCAAGCCGATTTCATCAAGAACTAAAGAAATTTCTGGAAGAGAAAAATCAATACTTCCTCTTTCTCGGCGCTGCTTTTTCAGCAGTAGACATAACTTTACCATTAACTCTAGAGTAGGAGCATAAATATTTTTTTTCTTGCCATCTAAAACTTCTTTAGCTTCAAAATAACTAAAGCGTTTTGCGCTTTTAATGTAAGAGCGTACGATTTCAAAATGTAAAACTTTCCCATCTTGATCCATCTTTATTAATACAGATACAGTCAAACGATTTACATTAGCTTTTAAGCTACAAAGTTGATTGGATAATACCTCTGGTAGCATAGGAATACAAGTGCCTGGAAAGTAGGTAGAATTTGCTCTTAAAAAGGCTTCTTGATCTAAAAGAGAATGAGGTTTTACATAGTGAGCTACATCCGCAATATGAACCCCAAGATGAAAGTGTCCTGTTTCCTCCTTGGTTAAGGAAAGAGCATCATCAAAATCTTTTGCAGTATCAGGATCTATAGTAAAGCAAGTAAGTCCTGTTAAATCCTTTCTATTTTTAAGATCAGAAGCTCGTACCTTGTTTCCAAAACCTTTTGCTTCTGCAATGACATTTTCAGGAAAATCAGAACGTAGGTTAAATTCAAGAGTTGTTGCTCTTACATCACAAGAAGGATCTATGATATTGCCAATAATTTGGGATACTGTGCAAATAGTGGGTTTTTCTTTAGTACCCCATTCGTCAACATGTAGAATAACCCTATCTCCTATTTTACAAGAAATAGAGGGGGAAGAGCGAATGACAATAGGTTTATTGTTTCCTAATAGAGGTATATGAGCTGCGATCTCTCTGGTAGGATGCACAGCGTAAATCGTTCCAGCTAATTCAGTATGAGCTCTTTTTAAGATAAAAAGGATTTTCCCTTCAGGTCCTTTTTCTGAAGAAGAATTTGTGTTCACGGCTACTTCTACTAGGTCAGCATCAATAGCAGACTCTGTATAATTTTTAGGAATGAAAATATCTTGTGGCCATTTTGCGCGCTCATCGGGAATAACAAACCCAAATCCTTTGGGGTGCAGCCTAAGAGTTCCGGTTAAGGTTTGTTCCTGGCTTTGCTTTACAGGATACAATTTCTTTTTTATCAAACAGATCTGATTATTTTTTATTAAGTCATGAACGGATAACTGAAATATAGAGGAAGAAGAAGGTGACAGGTGAATTTTTGTGAATAATTCCTCAGCTGTTATAGGTTGATAGGAGCTTTCGTGAATATAGTCAAGAATGAGTTTTATACATTTTTGAGAGGAAAGGCCCTTTTTTCTTTTTACCATTACAGGATTCCTCTTTGGATTAAGTGGTGGTGAAGGATCTCTGGTTTCAAATAGATCTCTGAATCAATGTTTAAAGAACGTGCTGCTTGGACAAAGGCGGGGACATCATCGATATAAAAACACTCTTTATGAGAACAATTTCCTATCTCAAGAGCCTTTTCGTAGATTTCTCTCTCTGGTTTACGCGCTCCAACTTCATAAGATAGAATAAATCCATCAAAGAGCTTTAGAAAAGCAAAATGGTTTTGAGCAAAGCTAAAGTGAGCATCGCACGTATTAGATAAAAGAAAGAGTTTTACCCCTCGATCTTTCATTTTTTTCAGTAGAGCAATTACAGGAAGATTAGGTTGGAAAATGTTACTTAAGGCATGAGTAAAATCAGTAAAAGAAATAGATTTTCCTCCTAACTCTAATAAATTGGAATAAAGAGTTTGTGTAGTTATAGAACCTCTTTCATAATCATCAAGATACTTTTGAAGTAAAAAAGAGGTTTCTTCTAAGCTTAAATTACAGCAAGTAGCAACTTGTTGCTTCATTTTATGATGATCAAAGAATAAAAGCACATTACCTAAGTCAAAAAAAACTGTATATTTCATTGTGTGTTTCATATGATAAAAGTGTATTTAAGACATATACCAATTAAAGAAAAAATCAAATAATCATTTTTGTCTTTCTCTGGTAGCTTAAGAGGGTATTACTAAGGAGCATAGAAATTGTCATGGGACCTACACCTCCTGGAACTGGAGTAATGTAAGAACAATTAGGAGCTACTTCATCAAAAGCAACATCTCCTACAAGCTGTTTTTCTCCTTGATTATTCATAATATGGTTAATCCCCACATCAACTACCACTGCTTGAGGTTTAACCATGTTTTTTTTAATGAAAGCGGGTTTACCAATAGCTGCAATTAAAACATCCGCTTGTCTGCAAATCTCTTCTAGCTTTTCAGAAAAACTATGTACTAAGGTAATTGTTGCATTGCAATGTGGGGCTTTTTGCATTAAAAGTGCTGCTAAAGGTTTTCCAACAATATTGCTTCTACCTACAATAACAACATGTTTACCCAATAAAGAAATCTGAGATTGTGTTAATAATACATGAATACCATGAGGTGTGCAAGGAATAAACCCATCTCTTTCTCCAAGCAATAGCTTACCCATATTAAAGGGGTTAAATCCGTCTACATCTTTTTCAGGATCAATCATTTGCATAATTAAAAAAGAGTTTATCTTCTCTGGCAAAGGTAATTGAACTAAAATGCCATCTACTATGGGATCTTGGTTTAAACGTTTGATTTCTAAAATGATTTGATCCTCAGAAACATGAGAGGGAAGTTCAACATCAAAAGAGATAATACCTACTTCTTTACAACGCTTTTTTTTCATGCGAATATAACTAAGAGAAGCAGAATTGTCTCCTATACGCACAAAAGCTAATCCAGGGGGGCGGTTTTGTAGTTTGGCAATAGTAGATTTAATTCTATCTTGAATTGTTTTTGCAATGGATACGCCATCAATTAGTTTCATGTTTACCTTTACTTAAATAATCAATCATAATCGGATGTAGATATTTATTTGTTGCTAAAAGGTTATGATATCCAAAAATTTGATGTTCTGTTCCATCATAATGGGTTACCATTCCTCCTGCTTCTTTTACTAGGAGCATTCCCGCTGCCATATCCCAACTATTAAGGCCTACTTCCCAAAATCCATCAAAACGTCCCGCGGCTACGTATGCTAAATCAATAGCTGCAGAGCCTAACCTACGAATAGGTGCTCCTGTTCTTAAGAGTTCAGAGAAGCTCTCTATACAATGTAGAGGATCTTTATGTACATCATAAGGAAAGCCTGTTGCTAGGAAGGCTTGATTCATCTGCGATACGAAAGAAATATTTAGTAATCGATCATTAAGAAAAGCTCCTTGTTTCTTTTGAGCAACAAATAATTCTCTTGTCATAGGTTGATATACAACACCACAGACTATTTCCTTATTAACAGCTACAGCAATGCTAATCGAAAAAATTGGGATTTCATGCGCAAAATTTACAGTGCCATCTAGAGGGTCAATGATCCAAGTGACTTGACTCTCTTGTTGTATAAAAGAGCCGCTCTCTTCTGCAATAATTGAATGTGTAGGATATCGACTTTTAATCTCTGTAATAATGAGATTCTCAGAGGCTCTATCGTACTGTGTTACTAGATTTTTTTTACCGGGCTTTGAACCAATGATAAATGAAGAACCAAACCCCTTTTTTAAAACGTCACCAGCTAAAAGAGCTGTTTCTTTAGCAAAAGAGGCCCATTCTTTAATGATTTTGGACATAAAATCTCTCGAGTTTGAATTTTAGTCTTTATAAGAAGAATTACGGCTAATCATAGCTTTCCAATTCATTTTTCTTGAATAGATAAACAATATAACAGGAAGATATATCCATAAAAAGACAGCAAATGCATCACAAATAGGCAGTAACATAAAATCGATGAAAAATAACTTCCAAGATAAATGGCATTCTAGCTGAGTTGTGCAGTAAAAAATCCACTGAAGTATAGTCATCGATGCACTAATTAATCCTGTTAGCAAACAAATCGAATGTAGTTTTTCTTCGAAAAAGTGTTTTTTTTGTCGATGTAATAAAAGAGTTGTTAAGCAAGTATTTAGTGCATAGAAGCCAAAACGCAAATCAGAGTTTATTAGATCTAATAACAAGCCACATCCTAAAGAAATCCAAAGAGAAGCAGCTAAGGAAGTGCGTAAGTAAAGAAGAGCAAAAAAAGCAGTAAAAGGAATTAAATGTATTTTAGGATAAACAGCTGTGCTAAATAGTGTGCATAACAAAGTAATTAAGAATACATATAGAAGAGGAATGGAGGCCATGAAGACCATTATTAAAATGCTCCTTTAGAAGAGATCATTTCAGGGATGGTTTTCACAATTAATTGGATATCAAGTAGGAAAGAGCGAGTACGAACATAGCTTAAATCTAATTCAATTCTTTTTTCAAAACTCAAAGCGCTTCTTCCTGAGGTTTGCCATATACCTGTAAGTCCTGGTTTGACAGAGAGTAAAACATCAATATTGCTTCCAATTAGCTCTTTAATTCTCTTTTCTTCACGAGGTAAATAGGGTCTTGGTCCAACAATGCTTAAATCTCCCTTTAGTACATTCCAAAACTGAGGAAGTTCATCAAGTGAGGTTTTACGAATTAATCTACCTAGATATGTTAATCTTGGATCATTTTTTAGCTTAAAAAATTTTTGCCACTCTCTATTTAACTCAGGCTGCTGTTTAAGCAAATGCTGCAAACGAGAATCTGCATCACAATACATAGAACGAAACTTCCAAAATTTAAATAGCCGACCTTTATGCCCCAATCTTGAGCTGCAATAAAAAATAGGCCCTTTTGAAGAAAATTTAATCAAGAATGCAATTACTATAAAAAAAGGAAGACCCAAAAGCAAAGCCATTAAGCTAAATAAAATATCAAAGACACGCTTTCTCTTTTTAACAGGAGCCATCTCTAAAGGAGTTGTCAAAGCGGGATCTGATGAGATTCGATCTAAAGTCATTATTTACTCTTAATGAATCAATATTGATTTATATTATTAAATATATAAGAAATTGTTGTCAAATCTAGCGGTCTTAACAATCTTTATCTCAATTTATTCTAAATTTCATTTTTTGACACAGTCTTAATTAAGAATTGTTATTTCTTAAGATAAAAATTAATAAGCTACTAAACATTATAACTTATTTTTCCGAATCCTTTGTCAACAGGTATATGTTGTTTCTAAGGGATAATTTCAAAATAAACTGAGAATTTATCTGTATAAAAGTGTGCTTTTCTATCTACGAAACCTATTCATGGCTTACCGATAGCGGTGGATACTTTAAATTGAGCGATGAATCATCTTATGTAAAAGCTCTTGGATTAAAGGAGCTGGACGACTTAATTTATCAAGCTGTTCTAGTGCTTCTTTAAGTAAGCGTTCTGCTAGTTGTTTAGCTTGAATTTTACCCAGAAGCGTAACCGCTGTTGTTTTATTTTCTTCTTCTATATCGAGTAAATCATCAATTATCTGAAACCCAAGTCCAATTTTTTGACCGCAATTGTATAAAAATTGCATATCTTGATCAGAAGCCTTGCCAAGGATACCTCCAGCTTCAAGAGCAGCAGAAATCAAAGCTGCTGTTTTCCCGTGATGCATTTGTTGCAATATCGGCCAGGAAATGTTTTTTTTCTCTATTAATAGGTCAATTACTTGCCCTCCAATTAATCCATTTGCACCTGATCTTTTTGCAAAGAGTTGAATCAAGCTAAGCTTTTGTTGAACGGAATGAAAGGGAAGGGAAGAGAGGATTTCAAACGCATAGGTAAGTAGGTAATCTCCTGTGATCAAGGCCTGCCACTCTGGATATGCTTTATGCAATGTAGGCTTTCCTCTTCGCATATCATCATTATCAATACAGGGTAAATCATCATGAATAAGAGAATAGGTGTGTATGAATTCAATAGCGCAAGCGGATAAGATAGTTTCAGAAAGAGGAACCGTAAAAGTAGATGCTGTTGCTATTAATAATAGAGGGCGCAGGCGCTTAGCAGGAGCTAAAAGAGAGTAGCGTGCAGAGGCAAAAAGAGGCGCATATACTGTGTTTAATTTAGGCGTAACTAGACTTTCTAATGCTTCTTCAAGCTCAGTTTGTGCTTGAGATAGGAATGATATTTTGCTCATTGCTTAGTTGCTCATGGGAGTAATTTGTTGGTATGCCAATTCCAAAATATGCAAAACCTAATTTTTCCATTTCTTTGGGTTGGTATTGATTACGGCCATCAAAAAAAGCTAGGTGACGCAAAAAAGGAATAATTTTAGTAAAATCAATGTAACGAAACTGCCGCCATTCTGTAGTGAGCACAATAGCATCAGCTCCTTGCGTAGTTTCATATTCGTCTTTGCAAAAAGTTACTTGAGGACAATTTCCTAAACGCTCACGCATAGTTGGCATAGCCACAGGATCAAATAAACGTAAATTAGCACCTTGTGATAATAAGATTTCAATAAGAGAAAGTGCAGGGGATTCTCGAATGTCATCTGTATGAGGTTTAAAAGAAAGACCCCAAATTGCAATCGTTTTATTAAAAACCCCATTAAACTGATTAAAGTAATGACAAATTTTATCTGCAAGTACCTTTTTTTGCTGTATATTCACATTTTCAGTGGCACGCATTAATGATAAATCTAAATCATATGTTTCTGCTGTAGCGCAAAGAGCTCTAATATCTTTTGGAAAGCAGGAGCCTCCATAACCCATACCAGCATACAAAAAATGGTAACCAATTCTTTGGTCTGCACCAATGGCTATCCGTATGTCATTAATGCTAGCACCGGTCTTTTCACATAAGCTAGAGAGTTCATTCATAAAAGAGATTCGCAAAGCAAGCATGGCATTTGCTGCATATTTTGCTAGTTCTGCAGAAGAAGGTGCCATAATTAAGATTCGATCGTGATTAATAGTAAAAGCAGAGTAAATCTCACGCATAATTTTAGCGCTATCGAGATTATCCACTCCAATAATAATACGATCGGGCTTCATGCAGTCATTGATTGCATTGCCTTCTTTTAAGAATTCAGGATTAGAAACGACATCAAAACAGAGGAGTTTATTTTTTTCTTTAAGAATTTGCGCAATATGTTGCTTGACTAAAGAGGCAGTACCTACAGACACTGTTGATTTATTGACAATGAGGAGTTGATGCTTCATATGCTGGGCTATAGAAGAAGCAGCAGAAAAAACATAAGAAAGATCGCAGCTACCGTCTGCTTTAGAAGGAGTTGCTACAGCGATAAAGCAAACTTGAGAGATTGCAGTAGCTAGTTGATAATCTGTAGTAAAGCTTAATCTGCCATCTTCTACATTGCGTTTGATCAACTCTTTTAGACCCGGCTCATAAATAGGGATTATGCCTTTTTGTAAATTTTGAATTTTTTGCTCATTAATATCTAAGCAAATGACATGATGTCCCATTTCAGCAAAGCAAGCTGCTGTTACCAGTCCAACATACCCTGCCCCAATAATTGCAATATCCATATTTTCTTATAATCTTTTTATAAATTTATTGTATTTGTAACTTCAGATAAAAAGCCATCTTTTAAAATGAGCATTCGATCACATAAATGAGCTGCTTTTAAATCGTGAGTTACAATAACTATACTTTTTCCCTGTTCTTTAACTAGGCGCAGAAGTAGATCGTAAACCATTTCTGCATGAAAAGAGTCAAGACTTCCAGTTGGCTCATCAGCTAAAATAAGATCGGGATTGTTACATAAAGCACGCGCAATGGCAAGTCTTTGCTTTTCTCCACCAGAGAGAAATTTTACAGGCAGATAAGCATGTTCTAGCAGTCCAACAGCAGATAATAATCGCAACCCAAGCTTTTGTTTATTAAAACGCATGCGTGCAATTTTTGCTGGCAGAATCACATTCTCAATTACGCTATAGTTTTCTAAAAGATAATGAGATTGAAAGACAAATCCAAGCTTTTTTTTACGTATAGTATAACAATTTGCCTCTTCTGTATTTACGCCATTGATGATTAGTTCACCCTCGGAGGGCGTATCTAATGTACCTAAAATATGCATTAGAGTGCTTTTTCCTGCTCCGGATTTTCCTACAATTGCCAAAGATTCTTGATGACTAATGGTTAAATTAATTCCTTTTAATAATTCTATTTGATGGGGAGAAGAGAAAGACTTTTTTAAATTCTTAGCTATTAAAACAGTCATTACTCAGACCTCAAAATACCACTTACATTTAGGCAGCATGTTTTTATAGCAGGAGCAAGAGCTGCAAATAAAGACAAAATAGGTGTTGAAATGAAGACAAATTGGATAGCTTTAGAACTAAACTCAGAAGGAATTATTTGTCCAAAAAAAACAGGATTTAGCAAGGCTTGTCCTTGGAAAAAGCTTAAAGTAGAAATAACAAGATCTAGATACTTTAATGTAAATATTCCAGCTGCAATTCCAATGCAGCTGCTCATTAATCCCATAATCATCCCACAAAAACCAAAAATGAAAAGAATGCTTTTTTTACTAGCTCCCATAGCTAATAAAATGCCGATTTCCTTTTTTTTATTATCAACTAAAATTATAAGTTGTGAGATGATATTGCAACAAGCTACCATTAAAATAATAGCCCCCACTAAAGTAAACAAATAGCGATCACTTGCAAATTGTTGCAGCATATCTTTTGCAAAATCATATTCTGTAAAAGGAGTTACCTTCCAATAAGCGGCTATTTCTTTTTCTTCTAATTGTTTTTCTAATTCCTTTTTAATGAAATCTGTATCTGCAAGATTATCAAACCAAATACATACTCCATTTGATTCTGTTTTATTTAAGTGAAAAGAGGCATTGGAAGCATTAATTGTTTGTGTAATATAAGGAGGAACCAAGAGGCTTTTATAGCCTGAAAAGAGAGGTCCTGGATCATAAAACCCTACTACAAAAATAGGTAAGCGTTGTTCTTGAACAGCACTCATGCTTATGCTTGAATAAGATAAATAGCCGCGGTCTGCTACCTTTACCCCTTGGTCTTGGAAACTTTTAGCTAAAAATATGCCATTTTCTTCACTTAAGCTAAGAGAAGGTTTTCGCCAGCAGCCTTCTGCAATTTCCAAGCCCTCACCAGATACTCTGCCTTGCAATAGTTGATTTTTAAAGGGAATTTCAATAGTAAAATATAGATCTTTTAAAGTTTTGGCTTTTGGTAAAACTTCTGTTTTTACTACGCGAAGCAAACGAGATTGCTCTAGAAAAATAGGTTTCTCTATCAAATAGGAGGATTTTTTTTTGTCTGTAAAGTAGATTCCTTCTTGTGTTTTTTTTATAGTTCCTTTTTGGAAATCAGGGAGAGTCTCTTCATTTTCTGTTAATAGAACATAGGAAGGGTTTGAAATAAGTGCCTGTACAGGGAAAGATATCTCTTCAGGAATCAGGGATATCGGAATTTCCCAATCGTGTTTTGGCTTAAGAGACTCAATAGTAACTATGTGCAGGGCATGATTGATTTGAGATTGAGAGAATAAACAGGTGAGTTCATCGGCGTTTAAAGGAACTATTAATGTACTTAAGAAAGGATTTTTATCGGGAAAAGAACTCAAGTAAGAAGCTTGAGTTAAATAACTCTGAGTAGTCTGTTCTTTTGAATTTTTCCTAATCATTTGCAGGCGTAACATGGCTCCGCTTAGCTCAAAGTCCTGATAGGAGATTTTATGTGTATTTTCTAATCTGCCCAAAATAGCATAGAGCTCTTTAGCTAAATCTTTTGTTTGCTCCTTTGTTTTAATATGCAAAGGAAGCTCTTGATCATAATTTTCGTCATAGGGATCTGTCTTTAAGGAAAGAATTTTTTCCCTAATTGTTTTATGGCGATACTGTGATTGATGAGCTAAGGCATCTACTTGATAATAGTAAGAAGAAAAATATGCATCAGTAGGAGTGATCCTTATAGCGGAATGAATAGTTGTTAACTTTTTTTTCCAATTATTTTCAATACCATCGGTCACTGATAAGAAAACTACAATCAACCAAACAACTAAGGAAAGAACTAAAATGGATAAAACGGAAATAAGCGCAGAGGATAGATGCTTTTTACGGGGTATTAAGTATTTGAAAGCAATTTTTAGCTCAAACATTAATACCCATAGATTAAAAAATTACTTTGCTTGTTTAAAAATAACGTGCTTTCTAAGTGTCTTATCGTATTTTTTTAGTTCTTTACGACCTGTAGAGTTACGCTTATTTATAGTAGTCCAATAACATTCACTACTTTCTGTGCTTTTCATTTTAATTGTTTCACGAGCTGATTTAGCCATACCACACCTCTTTTTTAACAGCTCATTTTAAAACAAGAGCTTATTAATCAACAAGAAAAATAGGTAAAGATCTATTACAGACTAAACTTAAAGAATTATAGAGCAAGACTTATTCCAAGGCCAGCGGTTTTTAAATAAGAAAAAGGAGGTAGCTCAGCAGTATTAGATTCTAGTACCAGATCTGCTAAACCGATTATAATAAGCCCTTGTAATAAAAGCTCTAGTAATAAAGTTTGATCTACTTTTTTGTCATAAGAATAGCTGTTCCATAACATACGGATAGCAGGATGAGCGTTTTTAAAGCTTGTAAATAAGCTAGCTTGGATATCCACACTAGAAGATTTTTTTAATAAATCCAAAGTAGAATTGTCTAAAGGCAGGGGTGTTCCCGTTTTTTTTAAAAAAACATCTCTTAAGAGTTGATTTTTCAGCTCTTCTACTGCTAAATCTGATTCTCTTTCTAGAGGAGATTCGTTTAGCTTTTGTTGTATCTTAAGAAGAAGCGCTTGCACGTCATCTTGTTGTAGAATAGTAAAGTACTCTTTAATTAATACAAGAGACTTGTCAAAAAATAAATTTAAAATTTGTAACGCTTGTTGGTCTATCTGTTGAGTCAAACTATGCGGGTTCATTGATAGATCATCATATACTAACACTTCAAGCTCTGAAGCGCAAATTTGTTTGATAGTTCTCATGAATGCTATCTGACTAAGTTTATTTAAAGAGCGATTGATTACATGATCTGTAATTAAAGAAGCAATCGGTTTTAAAAGTTGTTTTTTTATTTCCCCATTCAAAACATGAATAGATAATGTCTTAAGTTGATGAATGCTTTCTTGGATTGAGGCTTGATTATACACTAAAGAGGATACAAGAAGAGGAAGAGCAAAAGAGGTAATATAAGAACTCTCTGTGGAATCTAAATAATATTCAATAGCTTTTGATGCAGCTGTTGCGGGAACAATTTTATAAAAATAATCTTTAAACGACTCATCGGTTTTAAAAAGCAGCATTCCTGCATAAGCACAAGCAATTTCAAAGAAAGTTTGTAGGATTTCTTTTACACTTTCTTCAGCTTTCTGCATGATTGGGTGATCTTGATAATATAAACCAATAGCTGACATTCCAGATATAGCAGATAGTTGTAAGATCGTCTTCTGAGCATTAGAGGATACAAAGTAATTGCTAGATGTTAGGGTTAAGAGGGACGAGCTTCCAATAGCTATCGAGCTTTTTTTCAATGTCGTCATTAAAGAATGACTAACTAAAGTAAAGGGATTGTATAGTTCAGGAATAGAGTTTAATATATCATTTAAAATAGGAGCTAATAAAGAAGGAGTGTAACTACCAAGCACTTCTCCAGTGTTTTCTTCAATAGCTGAGAGTATTGTATCAGTGTTTTCTTCTATGGCGCATATCTCTTCTGGATTTAAGTCTTCTGTATTGTTTATAGAGCGATGTAGTACAACTAATGCATATATCTCATCACAAGAAAAGATAGCTTTTGTAATTTTTTCTATATCAGGTTTATCGAAGTACTGGCTATTTAATAATTCTTCTTTAAGCTCTTCAAGAACTTGTAATTCCGGGATTTTTTGCCAAGGCATGTAGCTTGTATTAAGTTGCATGCAATAATTAGAGATTTTTTTAAGTTTTAATAAAAGCTGATTCTCTATAGAGGCTATTCGGTGAGCTCTTCCAGAAAGAAGATAGCAACTTTTTTGATAAATACATCCCATCCCAATCAAATTTGACATGTATTTTGTAGAGAACAAAACAGTAGAAATGATTAAACTTCTGGGATGACGTAAGATAGGATAGACTGCATTAATGGTATTTTTTAGTTGATTGTCACAGGTATTTAAAAAATGAGCTCCTCCTTCTTTTAGATAATCAATACCTTGGGCGTAAGGAGTTACTGCATCAAGAGCTAAGCCTGGAGCTTGATGTAAGTTGCGGTAAAAATATAAAGGTAGTTCTAAGCTCATATTATTTTATTAATTGTGGATAATATCCTTATGTTTTTATCACTATTTTACCATGTAATTGTTTAGATTTAATTAAATAAGATTATTAATCTTATGTTAAGAATAATTAGATGGGATTTTTCCAAAGAGGAATGCGAATCATAGGCTCAAGAGACAAATCGTCCGTTTTTTTTGAAAGAAAATGATGATAACCTAAGCCTGCAATCATGGCAGCGTTGTCTACTGTGAGCTCTTTAGAAGGAAAAAAGAGGGGAAAAGTACAGTTCCTTTCGTAAAAAATATCTCTAAATCTTTGATTATTAGTAACACCACCACCGCACACAATAGCTTTGCAATGAAAAGCATCGGCTGCTTGTATAGCTTTTTGAACAACACCATTAAGTGCTGTTTCTTGAAAAGAGGCGGCTACATCTTTTTTTTGACCCTCAGAGATCAGTAAGGGAGAGGTTTTTACAGGGTTTTGGCCTTTAATAGCATAGAGCACACTTGTTTTAAGTCCAGAAAAGGAAAAATCCCAAGGAGACCCTTTAATGCGGCAGGGTTTAAAAACAAAAGCTTTGGGGTTGCCTGTTTTGGCTAAAGCCTCAATAGAAGGTCCCCCAGGATAGGGAAGAGAGAGCATTTGAGCTACTTTGTCAAAGGCCTCTCCAATAGCATCATCTTGAGTTGTTCCTATAAACCGATAAGAACCAATAGCTTCAATTTTTACCATAAAAGTATGTCCACCTGAAATGACAAGTCCTAAGCAAGGAAAAGGTGGTGGGGTATTAGGAGGCATCATAGCAGCGTATAGATGAGCTTCTACATGATTTATCCCTACGAAAGGAACTTTCCAAGCAAGAGAGAGAGTTTTAGCAGAATTAAGACCAATAAGTAAGGCACCAATCAGTCCAGGACCTTTAGTAACAGCAATTCCCCGAAGAGAGGAAGGTTGTAATTTTGCTTGGGTTAGAGCTTGCTTGATAACAGGAATTATTACATCTACATGCTGGCGACAAGCAAGTTCTGGGAATACACCACCATAGGGCCTATGTAACTCTATTTGTGAATAGATAACATTAGCTAAAATTTCAGTCCCATTACGGACAATAGCGCAGGCTGTTTCATCACAACTGGTTTCTATTCCTAAGACTAACATGCAATCAAATATAGCAAAACAAGGAGTATTTTTGCATGACTTAAAACTTACTTTATGAAAACTTAAAATTTTATTTAGACAAAAAATATATAATCATTATTATTTTTTGACATAGCTAAAATTTTTTTTAGCTTTAACCGAAAAATAGGAATGATCTATGAACATATTCAATACAAAGTGCAAATTCTTAAAAGCGACTTTAACCGCTCTATTGATAAGTAACTTTTTATCTGCACAAGTAGTAAATGATTTAGAAAAATTTACTATAGAAGCATCAGGAGAAAAGAGTATTTATGACTTTTCTACAGATGAAATTTATGAGCAATTAAAAGAAACGGGGATTGTCTTATTACGGGGGTTTGATGTTTCTACTCGTGATTTTATCACGTTTTCTAATCAATTTCTTGATACTTTTTTACCTTATCAAGGTGGGTCTATCAGACCTAATATAGATGGAGACCCAACAGCCATTATCATTACCGAAAAAGATGGAAATCATCCCGTTTATTTTCACGGCGAGCAGTACTATCAAAAGATTCGAGCTACAACTTTTTGGATGTACGCTTTTGTTCCCCCGGTAGCTGATGGAGCTACTCTTCTTTGTGATGGCAGAGAGCTTTACGCAAGATTACCGGAAGAAATCAAGCAACTATTTATGGATAAAAAAATTAAATACTGTAGGCGTCTTCCTCTTGCAAAGTGGCAAAAAATCTATCAAGTTACTTCTGAAGAAGAGCTAGAGCCGATTTTAAACAAGCAGTTGATTAATTATTTTATTGATGAAGATTCTAATCTTCATACAACTTATATAACACAAGCAATTCAACAAGAAAAGTGGGCTAATTCTCCCATCTTTATTAACAATGCCTTAGAAATTTTAGAAGATATGCAAGAGATGCATCCTAAACATAACCCTGAAAAAACTAAAGAGACTATTTGTGTAACTTTTGAGGATGATACAGAGATTCCAAGGGAAGTAATAGAGCAGATTCAACAAATTATTACAGAAATTAAAATGGCTGTTAGGTGGCAAAAGAACGATATTTTAATTTTTGACAATACACGTATTTTACATGCGCGGGAAGGATTTCCAGAAGATAGTCGTCGAGAATTGGTTTCTCGTTTATCTATTTATTAGAGATTTTTCATTTCAAGAAAGACCATTAACGGTCTTTCTTGATTAGAATCTTTTTTCCAGCTTATTGTCTATAATATGGGGTTATCACTTTGGTTTTGGGTTACTTTTCATATTTTGATTATAGGATGTTTATTCCTAGATCTAAAAGTATTTCATCGATACTTGCGTATTACAGAGTTTAAAACAGCTTGGATAGTAACTGGCTTTTGGATCTTACTGGCTTTAATTTTTAACCAAGGAATTTATTTTTGGCAAGGTCCTGAAGTAGCC
>JAUPVT010000037.1 GCA_030916885.1 Chlamydiota bacterium | reverse complement strand
TTTTGGTTAACACTCTTTGTGGAATTGCCGCTTATGTGAGGCAACCTAAAAAGCCTCGTATTAAAATGTCTGATAAAGAATATCTAGAGCTAGTTACTACCTAAAAAACCCAAAACTCAGGTTAGAAAAGCTCTTAACTTTGAAACCCACTAGAAGCATTTAGCAGATTAAAAACAAATATGCTATACTCAGGCACACAACAAATGTTCTTTTCAAATATTTAAAAGAAATAAAAAAAGCCCTATTTTGCAATAGGGCTTTAATTCAAAAGAAAAATTATCCAACAAGCACAGGGTCATCGTTAAAAGAAAAAATAAGTGGTTCTTTCTCTTCACGATCAAGATTTAAAACCCTTTCACGATATTCTTCAAATCCAGTTCCTCCAGGAATCATATGTCCTAAGATAATATTGGATTTAAAATCGAGCAGGTAGTCTGTTTTACCTTCACAGGCTGCATCTGTTAAGACACGTGTTGTCTCTTGGAAGGAAGCAGCGGAGATAAAAGACTCTGTTCCTAATGAAGCTTTAGTAATACCCAAAAGAACTGGGGTTGCTTGGGCAGGACGCCCTCCTTCATTTAACGTTTTAGAGTTCATCGCATGGAAGTTTTTCTTGTCTACATCTTCTCCATAGAGGAAGGTAGTATCGCCTGGATCTGTTACACGTACTTTTTGCAACATCTGACGGATAATAATTTCAATGTGTTTATCATTGATATCCACCCCTTGTAGACGATACACCTCTTGCACTTGGTTGACAAGGTATCTTTGTAGTTCACGAACACCGCAAATATCAAGAATTTCTTGCGGTACAACTAAGCCATCGGTTAATTGCTGTCCTTTAATGACAAGGTCACCTCTTTGTACGATTAAGTGTTTAGTCAAAGGAATTAAATGCTCTTGTTCCATACCGGATTCATCATCTCGGACAATCACAATCCGCTTATTTTTTTGCACTCCACGGAAATCAACAACTCCATCGATCTTAGCAATCTCAGCAGCATCTTTTGGACGTCTAGCTTCAAATAGCTCTGCGACACGCGGCAACCCTCCGACGATATCTTTTGTCTTAATGGCCCCTCTAGGAAGACGAGCTAACAACATACCTGCTGTCACCGCTTGCCCTTCTTGTACCGAAATATACGCACCTGATGGAATCGCGTAGGTTCCTACAAGTTCCGTACATTTAGGATCCGCGTAAATGACAATCTGAGGATGCAGCTCACCACGGTGTTGTTTAACAATCAGTTCTGTTTGACTTGTTTGCTTATTTACTTCTTTTTGTGTAGAAATTCCTTCAACAAGGTCTTCATATTTTACATAACCTGGACGCTCGCAAATAATAGGAACATTGTGTTGTTCCCAATAACCAATTTTTGTTTTCTTTTTGATGTTAGTTCCATCAGAAAGTAAAATACGTGTTCCTAACTCTACGGTAAAGGTTTGCAAAGGCTCTATGGATTTAGTACTGAGCAGTTTCTTATACTCGTCCAAAGTTCTTCCTTCGTTACGTACAATGTGCAAGGAACCATTTTTATTTAAAGCTAAGAATACATGTTCATCGGTTTCTACAGTACGAAGGCCCATATAAACCAAAACACCATTGTGTTCTGCAATTAATTCAGAAGAAATACCCGCTGATGCAATTCCTCCAGTATGGAAAGTGCGCATAGTAAGCTGGGTTCCTGGTTCTCCAATAGATTGAGCAGCTATAATTCCTACAGCTTCGCCTAAACCAATCAGCATTCCATTTGCCAGATCAGTACCATAACACTTTGCACATATTCCCCTTCTTGCTTCACAAGTAAGCGCGGAGCGAATACGAACGCTTTCTATTCCTGCATCATCAATTTTTTCCGCTTGCAGAACATTGAGCACAGCTCCTGCCTTTGCAATCAATTGTGTGCTATCACCCGGCTGGTAAATATCTTCACAGACAGCACGGCCAAAAATACGATCTTTCAAAGAAAGAAGCTCTTCTTGTCCTTGCTTAATTGCAAAAACATCAATTCCATTTAATGTTCCGCAGTCAGCTTCTGTAATAATAACATTTTGCCCTACATCCACAAGACGACGAGTCAAATATCCAGAATCCGCTGTTTTTAAGGCCGTATCAGCAAGACCTTTTCGAGCTCCATGAGAGGAGATAAAGAACTCTAGAACACTCAATCCTTCACGGAAGTTCGCAATAATAGGAGATTCAATAATCTCACCAGATGGTTTTGCCATCAAACCCCGCAAAGCACCAAGCTGTTTAACCTGAGATTTATTACCTCGAGCACCGGAATCCATCATTAAGAAAAGAGGATTTAATTCGCCCTCTTTTAACGAGCTAATCATTTTAAATAGCTCTTCAGATAATAGATCGGTTACCTCCGTCCACATACCAATAATTTTGGAATGACGCTCTCCCTCAGTGATAATACCATCTTCATACTGTTTAACAACCGCTTCGATTCTCTTTTCAGCATCTTCAATGACTTTTTTCTTATTGGTTGGGATTTTAACATCGTATACCCCCATCGATAAAGAAGCTTTCGTTGCTTCAGAAAATCCAAGAGTTTTAATGTCATCTAAGAAACACACAGTTGCTTCTAGACCAACTTTTTTATACACTTCTAGAACAAGCTCACTCATTTTCTTCTTACGCAAAGTGTAGTTTTGAAACCCAAGCTCTTTAGGAACAATCATATTGAATAAAACACGCCCTGGTGTTGTTTCAATAATACCATTATCTAACTTAAGTTTAATTTTTTCATGTAACCTGATTCCTCTTCCCAAGTCATCACGACGCGCACCTTCTATTTGCGGCTCATTAAAGTTATAACTTCCAGCTCCTGGCGCTAGAGCCATTAAAACTTCTTGCTTGTCGACAAAAACCTTCGTTTTTTTGCCATGCTCTTCCGGAATGTAAATAGGATCTAACATCAGATAGTACAAACCTAAGATCATATCCTGTGAGGGAACTGCAGAAGGTTTACCAGAAGAAGGTAAAAAAATGTTGTCTGGTGCCATCATCAGTAATTTTACTTCTAGCTGTGCTTCTAATGATAAAGGCACATGAACCGCCATCTGGTCACCGTCAAAGTCCGCATTAAATGCAGAGCATACAAGCGGATGTACACGAATAGCTTTTCCTTCAACAAGTGTTGGTATAAATGCCTGAAGGCCCAATCTATGCAAAGTAGGCGCACGATTCAAAATAACAGGGTGGTCTTTTGTAATTTCTTCTAATACATCCCATACCGCCGGAGCTTGCTTTTGAATCATCTTTTTAGCAGAGCGTATTGTATATACGTAGCCTAAATCTTTTAAGCGTTTAATGATAAATGGTTCGAACAACTGTAAGGCCATCTGTTTAGGCAAACCGCACTGATTAAATTTCAGCTCAGGACCTACAACAATGACAGAACGACCGGAATAATCTACCCTTTTTCCTAAAAGATTCTGACGAAAACGCCCCTGTTTTCCCTTTAACATTTCTGATAAGGATTTAAGTGGACGATTACCCGCTCCCATAACAGGATGGCCATGACGGCCATTATCAAATAAAGCGTCTACTGCTTCTTGAAGCATTCGTTTTTCATTACGTACGATGACATCAGGTGTTTTTAACTTTAAAATCGCCTTTAAGCGATTATTACGGTTAATTACACGGCGATATAAATCGTTTAAATCAGAAGTTGCAAAACGTCCTCCATCCAAAGGAACAAGTGGTCTTAAATCTGGCGGAATTACGGGAATAGCTGCCATTACCATCCAGTCTGGACGATTAGGAGAAGTAGTAAAACCCTCTACAATCTTTAGTCTCTTAGCTAATTTCATCCGTGCTTGCATAGACTTTGTCTTACGCAATTTGTCTTTTAGCTCTACTACAAGGGTTTGTAGATCTTCTTTTTCTAAAAGATCACGAATAGCCATTCCTCCCATTTTAGCAACAAAAGTATCGGTTCCCCATTTCTCTTGTGCTTCTCGATACTGCACATCGCTTAATAGTTGTTTTTTTTCCAACTCTGTCTGACCTGGATCGATAACAATATACTCTTCATAATAAATGACTCTTTCTAAGTCAGCAGAAGACATCCCTAAAATATTACCAATCCGAGATGGCATGGTTTTAAAAAACCAGATATGAACGATAGGAACAGCAAGCTCAATATGCGCCATTCGTTGACGACGCACTTTAGCCAAGGTAACTTCTACGCCACAACGATCACAAACAATCCCTTTATGCTTGATCTTCTTATATTTTCCACAGCCGCATTCCCAATCCTTAGTAGGACCAAAAATTTTTTCACAACACAACCCGCCCTTTTCTGGCTTATAGGTACGGTAGTTAATTGTTTCAGCTTTTTTAATCTCCCCTCGAGACCACTCATTGCGAATTTTATCATCAGATGCAATTTGAATGGTCACTTTCCCAAAACGAGAGCTTTTTTCAAAGCGGGAATTATTGAATTCTTCCGACATTTAAGTTACTCCAAGTTTTTACTCTTCTTCTGCTGATACGGCACACATATCTATTCCAAGACCACGTATTTCTTTTTCAAGTACGTTATAAGATTCTGGGACTCTAGTCCATAGAAGGTTTTCACCGGTTACAATTAATTCATAAGCACGAAGTCTTGCTTCAACAGCATCTGATTTAACAGTTACTAATTCTTGTAACGTATAACCAGCACCATAGGCTTCTAGTCCCCAAACCTCCATCTCTCCAAATCTTTGTCCTCCCATTTGAGCTTTTCCTCCTAATGGTTGTTGCGTAACAAGTGAATAAGGACCAACTGAACGAGCATGAATTTTATCAGCAGCTAAGTGATTTAATTTAAGCATGTATATGTAGCCGCATACAACAGGGTTTTCAAAACGCTCTCCTGTACGTCCATCATATAAATAACTCTTTCCATTAGAAGGAAGGCCATTTTCTTTCATCATTGCCCAAATACGAGACTCTGGAAAGCCTTCAAAAACAGGACTTTTTACATAAATCCCCGCTTTTTTAGCTGCATAACCAAGATGTGTTTCCAATAACTGTCCCATATTCATACGAGAAGGAACCCCTAAAGGATTTAAAATCATCTCGATGGTTTTCCCATTACTTAAATAGGGCATATCCTGCTCAGGAACGATCTTAGAAACAACCCCTTTATTTCCATGGCGCCCTGCCATTTTATCTCCTACTTCTAGCTTGCGCTTTGAAGCTACGTAGATTTTAACTTGGCGAATAACTCCTGGATCTAATTCGGTATCTCCCTTGCGGATAAATTCAATTTCCGTTTTATGCTGCTGCTGCAGAGCTTGCATTTGTGAATCAAACTCACGCATCAATTTTTTAAGAGTATCATACTCTTCGGCTTCCCCGATAATTAAGTCTTCAGGCTTTTCTTCTTCCAGAACCTCAATCATTTCCTGAGTAATAATTTCCTCTTGCTTAATAAGAATATCACCTGTTTTACGATGCATGATTGGTGCTGGAGCAGCCTCTCCTAATAAAAGAGCTCCTACTTGTTCATGGAATTCTATAATGAGTTTTGATTCTTTAGCCTTAAATTCTTGATGAATATCTTTAATGCGGGTAGCTTCTTCCACTAACTCATCATCTGTTTTGGACAAACGATCTCTACGCGTAAAAACCCTTACATCCATGACAACCCCAGATGTTCCTGGAGGAGCGATTAAAGAAGCATCTTTTACTTCATCGCCTTTTTCTTCAAAAATAGCACAAAGCAATTTCTTTTCTAAAGGTGCGTTATCTTCTACTTTTGGAACGGTTTTACCAACTAGGTAGTCCCCTTGTACAACCTTAGCTCCCCTGCGAGCCACACCAGTTTTATCTAGATGCCTTAAAGGATACTCTGAAACATTAGGAATATCTGGTGTGATTTCTTCTTTACCAATTTTAGTAACTTGTGCTTGAGCTTCAAATTCTTCAATTAAGACAGAATCGTATGCCCCTTGTTTAACAAGCTTCTCTGAAATAATAATCGCATCTTCAAAGTTGTAACCGCACCAAGGCATAAACGCTACTAAGACGTTTTTACCTAAAGCAATTTCCCCTTTATCAGTAGCAGGTCCATCTGCAATAATATCTCCTGCTTCTATCACATCTCCAGTTGCACAAAGTGGAGTTTGATTAATACAAGTTCCTGCATTAGAGCGCATAAATTTTTTCAAATGATACGTCTTTTTAATCAAAGGATTCGACTTAGCTGCAATCACAATCTGAAAGCCATCCACAAACTCAACTATACCGTCTTCTTCTGCTAGTACAATGGCCCCAGAATCTCGAGCAGCTCTAGATTCAAGACCTGTCCCTACAATGGGAGCTTCTGTTTGTAAAAGAGGCACCGCTTGGCGTTGCATGTTAGAGCCCATCAAAGCTCTATTAGCATCATCGTGCTCTAAGAAGGGAATTAAGCCGGTGACAATAGATACTGGTTGTTTTGATGAAACATCCATATGCGTTACCTTGCTCGTCTCAATTTTTAAAGGCTCTCCTTTGTGTCTAGCCCAGCAAATAGAATCAATAAATAGATTATGCTGATCCAAAGCGGTAGATGCTTGCGCAATCACACAATTCTTTTCTTGGTCTGCATCCATGTATTCAATTTCATCTGTTACGAGTCCATCCCTCACAATACGATAAGGAGTTTCAATAAAACTAAATTCATTGAGCTTAGCAAATGCAGCAAGGGAGGTAATCAATCCGATGTTTGGTCCTTCTGGCGTTTCAATAGGACAAATACGACCATAATGGCTCGGATGTACGTCTCGAACTTCAAAGCCAGCTCTTTCTCGATTAAGACCACCTGGCCCTAGAGAAGAAAGACGTCTTTTATGTGTTAACTCTGCAATGGGGTTATTTTGATCCATGAACTGAGAAAGTTGGGATCTTCCAAAGAAGTCTTTTAAAACCCCAGCTAAGCCTTTAGCTGAAACCACTTTACCAGGTGTTAATGTATCAGAAGTAAAATCAAACAAGTTGATTCTTTCTTTAATGATTTTTTCCATTCGAGAAAGACCAACCCGGCATTGATTCTGTATCAATTCACCAACAGAACGAACACGACGGTTTCCTAAGTGATCAATATCATCAATATCAAAACCCTCATCCCCTTTCTTTAAACGAATTAAATATCTGACAGCACCGATTACATCTTCTTTACGCAAGGTAACCACATCTAAATCTTCATCTTCAGTAGAAAACTTTAATTTGTGATTGAGCTTATAGCGTCCAACCCGTCCTAAATTATAGCGTTTCGGATCAAAGAATAATCGCATAATTGCAGAGCGCGCATTAGAAAGCGTAGCTGGTTCACCTGGTCTAATTTTCCGATAAAAGTCTTTTAAAGCAGATTCATAAGAATCTGTTGGATCTTTAGCTAACATTTTAATAACAGGGCTTGTCTCATCTGCATCTTCAGCAATTCTTGCAGAGGAAACTCCGGCATCTAACATGCGCTTTAACATCGATGTAGTAAGTTTTTCTGCTGCTTTTCCAAAAACGACTCCATTTTCTTCATCTACAACATCTTCTGCTAAAATCTTTCCTACTAATTTTGGAAAATCTTTATCTGAGCGGATTTTAATTTTTACTGTGCTAAAAAATTCTTCAATAATATCTGCATCTGTAGAATATCCAAGAGTGCGGATAAAAGAAGTTGCTAGGATTTTACGTCTGCGCTTCTTGCGATCGATATAAATATAAATATGATCACTTGAATCAAAAGCTCCTTCTAACCAACTTCCTCTGTAAGGAATGATGCGGAAAGAATAAATATTAACGCCTTTTACATGCCTTTCGTGTTCAAAGGAGATACCAGGAGATCTGTGTAATTGAGAAACAATTACCCTCTCTGCACCATTGATAATAAAAGTGCCATTATCAGTCATTATAGGCAAGGTCCCCATATAGACCTCTTCCTCTTTAATGCCTGTTTCATCGGTCAGTCGAAACTTAACTTTCAAAAAAACATTATAGGTAATTCCGCGACGAATGCATTCTTCAGGCGTATACTTAGGAACTCCCAAAGTATAGGAAATGTATTCAAGGATTGTTTTTTCATCATACGATTTGATAGGGAAAATTTCTGTAAAAACCTCTTGCAATCCAATATTTTCTCTTTCGTGAGGCAATTTATCTGCCTGAAGAAATTGACTATAAGATTTAATTTGGATTTCAATCAGGTTTGGCAGGTCGATAATCTCTTTCCTGTCTTGGAAACTCACCCTATGGGGCGGCCTTTTTAACATTGAAACGGCTCCTACTCTTTGTCTGTTAGAATGAGGTAAGAATTCTTTATTATTTTCATAGCTCCTTTAAGCTATGAAATACTTAAAACTTTAACTAAACTGAAAAAACACAAGTAGAAGTCATAAAATAACCTCTACTTGGCTATTAAGAAAAATTAATTAAAGACCTTTTGCTTTAATTTCTCCACCACTATCTTTAAATTTAGCACAGATCTCATCAGCTTCTTGTTTAGAACAGGATGGCTTTATTACCTTAGGAGTTGCTGGAGTAACCGCTTCCACAAACTCTTTTGATTCTTTTAAACCAAGTCCTGTAGCTTCACGGACCACTTTAATTACACTCATCTTTTTAGTAGGGTCAACAGCTGTCAAAGACACCTCAAATTCCGTAGATTCAACAGCTACTTCTGCAGCTATAGCTGTAGATTGAACCATCATAGGAGCTGCTGCTGCTGCTTTTACTCCCCATTTTTCTTCAAGAGCTGTTTTTAACTTAGCCATATCCAAAACGCTTAAGTGACTCAAAGAGTCAACTAATTCTTCAATACTTTTTTGTTGGGTACTCACGATCAACCTCTTCTTGTTTAAAATTTACGAGTTTTCTTGTTGGCTTTTGTTATCCAAACAGTACATCACACTGGTAAGTAAAGACTGCACAACCGATAGCATTTGTGCCATTGGGGCTTCAAGCACACTTAAAAATTGCGCTTGCATCTCTTCTTTGCCTGGTAGCTGAGAGATCTGTTTTACATCTTCTGCAGAGCAAATCTCTCCTTCAAAACATCCACCAACAACCTCTACATTTTTCTCATTGTCTTGACAAAATTTATAAATTACCTTCGTGGCTGGAATCGGATCTTGACTTGCAAAAACAACCGCAATATGCCCTTGCATGTCAAATGTATTTAAAGTGATTCCAGCACTTTCTGCTGCTTTAAGCAGTATTCTCTTTTTAACAACTTCCAATTCTGCTCCCGTCTGCTCTAAATTCGAACGAAGATCTGCAGAAACATTAGGTTCAAGGGATCGGTACTGTGCTAGCACAAGCGCCTTAGAACCGTTAATTTTTTCTTTAATCTCATTGAGAAGTAATTGCTTTTCTTGTCTCATGCTATTGTTCCTTTGCTCCCTGTAGTCCTGCAATTACGCTTAAGTCAACTTTTAATCCAGGTCCCATCGTAGATGACAATACGATAGATTGAATGTATTGTCCTTTAGCGCTAGATGGCTTAGCTCTAACAATCGCGTTGATAAAAGCAGTGATATTTTCTATAAGATTCTCTCTTGAAAAAGAAAGCTTCCCAATTAGAGTATTAATCACACCTTGCTTGTCTATTTTAAATTCAATTCTACCCATTTTTACTTGTTTGCAAACACCTGCAATATCATTGGTGACAGTTCCTGCTTTAGGAGTAGGCATCAGCCCCCTTGGGCCTAGAATCTTTGCATATTTTCCTAAATCACGCATCATGTCAGGTGTTGCTATAACAACATCAAATGAAGTCCAACCTTTTTTAATTTTTTCAAACAATTCCTCGTTCCCAGCGTAATCTGCACCAGCATCAAGAGCTTCTTGTATTTTTTCGCCTTTGGCAAAAACAACAAGAATGGTTTGTTTTCCTGTTCCATTCGGTAATGAAACGGTTCCACGAACCTGTTGATCTGGTTTCTGGGCATCGACGCCTGTTTTAAGCGATAACTCCACCGACTGATCAAACTTAATCGGAGGGCAGTTTTTTAAAATTTCGATAGCTTGAGTTAAATCATACTTTTCATGAGGTTTAATTTTGCTGGCTATCTCCCGAAATCTTTTGCTTCGATGCATTTTTATTCCTTCAAAGTTTATATGATATCTATTCCCATAGAACGTGCTGTTCCTTCTACAAGCCTACAAGCTGCTTCATCGGTTCGAGCACGCATATCAGAACGTTTGTTTTTAGCGATTTTTATCACCTGCTCTTTACTGAGTTTTCCTACCTTGTCGCGATTTGGAACTTTAGAGCCTTTTTCTACCCCTGCTTCTTTAAGAATCATTCTTGCAGCAGGAGGTTGTTTTGTGATAAACGTAAATGTTTTATCGTGAAAAACAGAAATTTCAACAGGTAAAATGTCCCCAGCTTTATCTTGTGTCTTTGCATTAAATTCTTTGCAAAAAGCCATAATATTCACTCCAGCTCCCCCAAGAGCGGGCCCTATAGGAGGAGCAGGGTTAGCTTTACCAGCTGAAATCTGCAACTTAATCTTTTTTATGAGTTTCTTTGCCATTATTCTTCATTCCTTGAATACTAGTTTACTTCAGACTCAGTGGGCAGTTGTTCTACTTGCCAAAATTCTAAATCATCAACACGAGTGTCTCTTCCAAAAATAGAAACCATAACGCTTAAACGCCCTTTCTCGTGGAAAACCTCTATTACTTTTCCGGTAAAATTGATAAACACACCGTCTGTAATTTTTACCTTATCTCCAATAGTAATATTGTGTTTCTGAACAACCCCTTTTTTCTTTTCTTCGAGATCTTTTAAAATATCATCAACTTCTTTCTGCGATAATGGATTAGGCTTGTCCCCACCTAAAAAACCCAAAAAACCATTTGTTTTACTTACATATTGCCAAGAATCATCCGTTAGAAGCATCTTTATAAGTATATAGCCAGGCCATAATTTTTTTTCGCTAATCTTTTGCTGACCACCCTTAACCTCAGCCACATTTTCAGTCGGAACGAGAACCTCTTCAAGAATCTCATCCATTCCGCTTGAACTACGCTTTTCTTCTAGAGACTTTTTGATCTTTTTTTCTTGACCAGAGACAACTTGTATGACGTACCATTTATGCATGAAGCCTCATTACTTTAACCCAATACTTTGTGTGTTACATATGAAATAAAATCTAAGCCACCCTTTACAAGAAGATCTACAAAATAAATTCCTACTCCACAAGCAAAGGTTACCGCAATGACAACCTTAGTGGACAACATAAGTTCTTCTTTTGTTGTCCAACTCACCTTTTTTAGTTCATCTTTTATTCCTTGGATGTAGCCTAAAGCAGGTTTTTTTTTAAGAGTTGATTGCGCATGCAAATCTGAAGGGAATCTTGTTTGGTTTAGCTTAGTGTCCATAGCACACATAAAAGCACCTTAATTTATATGTTATCGAGTGCGGAGGGATTTGAACCCCCGACCGGCGACTTTGGAGATCGCTGCTCTAGCCAGGCTGAGCTACACACCCCTAATAGCAAAAGAGCGAGCACTTATTATAAAAGAGCTCGCTTACGTTTTTCCAAACTACTATTCCAAAATTTTAGTAACAGTTCCTGCGCCAATTGTTTTACCACCTTCACGAATAGCAAAACGCATTCCTTCTTCCATAGCAACAGGTTGAATCAACTCTACCTTTAAAGTTACATTATCTCCTGGCATAACCATTTCTGTTCCTTCTGGGAGGGTAACAGCACCAGTTACATCGGTGGTACGCAAGAAAAACTGAGGACGGTACTTAGTAAAGAAAGGTTTATGACGGCCTCCTTCCTCTTTTTTTAATACGTATACAGTTCCCTCAAATTGGCTATGAGGAGTACAAGAATTAGGAGCCGCAAGCACCATACCGCGCTCAATATCCTTCTTTTCAATACCGCGCAGTAAAACACCTACGTTTTCTCCAGCTTCTGCTTTATCTAAAACTTTTAAAAACATCTCAAGGCTAGTAGCTACGGTATCACGAGTATCTTTTATTCCCACTATTTGTAACTTATCATTGGGTTTAATCACACCTCTTTCCACTCTACCTGTAGCAACAGTTCCGCGGCCAGAAATAGAGAATACATCTTCAACAGGCAACAAGAAAGGTTTTTCTATATCCCGCTTTGGAGTAGGGATGCTTTCATCAACAACCTCCATTAGACGTTCAATAGATTTTACATATTCAGAATCCCCTTCCAAAGCTTTAAGGGCAGAACCGCGCACAATAGGAACATTCTTATACCCTTGCTTTTCCAAAAGCTCTTGCAGCTCCATCTCAACTAGATCAACCAGATCCTCTTCTCCTTTCATCATATCCATCTTATTCAAGAATACTACAATAGCAGGAACACCCACTTGGCGAGCTAATAGAATATGCTCTTTCGTCTGAGGCATTGCTCCATCAGTTGCAGCTACAACAAGAATGGCTCCATCCATTTGAGCCGCTCCAGTAATCATATTTTTAACGTAATCCGCGTGTCCCGGGCAGTCTACATGAGCATAATGGCGTTTTTCTGTTTCGTATTCTACATGGGAAGAGTTAATAGTAATTCCACGCGCTTTTTCTTCAGGGCTATTATCAATAGATGCATAGTCACGAAATTTTGCACCCCCCTTCTGCGCAAGAATCTTTGTAATCGCTGCTGTTAGTGTGGTTTTACCATGATCAACGTGACCGATTGTCCCGATATTAACATGAGGCTTATTTCTTTGAAACGCTTCTTTGGCCATCAGATCCTCCGTTAGGCTCCTGTATGCATATGTTGCTTATATTTCTAATATTTTTGCCCAGAATAGGAATTGAACCTACGACCTTTTGCTTACCATGCAAATGCTCTACCACTGAGCTACCTGGGCCTTAAAAGAGCAAGTAGGTTTTTACACTTTAGTAATAAATCTCTTGCTTACTTCTTAGTCGAAAGCAACAAAGTTTATTCCTTAAGACAAATAAATTCAATACCTACGTATAAAAAACCGGTTTTCTTATCGCTTTCTATGTAAGATACGCCCTTTGCTCAAATCATAAAGGGACATTTCAACTTTAACAACATCTCCTACAAAAACGCGAATGTTATTCTCACGCATTTTTCCGCAAAGATGAGCTAAAACACGTTTTCCGTTTTCTAAAATAACAGAAAAAGTCATATTGGGGAGAAGCTCTTCTACCGTGCCATTAATTTCAATCTTGCCTTCTTTTGCCATAAAAAAAATAACACTCTTGTTTTTTAAAATGTAATATATTCTGTTTTAGGTGTTTAAAAAAACTATCTACACTAAATTCAGCTCTAAATAGCTGCTATTCGCAATAAACAAGAGATTTTACCTAAATGCGGAATTCATCAAACACGATTTACTGCAAATTGTCAATGGGAATTATCACTTTCTTGACTTAAGGTTTTCAATTAGGTTATCCTTGACTGCATGAACCTAGATTTATCCCATACTTTTGAAAGTTGTCTTCATAAACAAACCATTGCTAAAAAAATATTTGAGTCATGTATAACCCCTGAAGAAAAGTATCGAAAAATTATTGAATTAGGAAAACATTTACCTCCTTATCCTTCCATAAATAAAACCTCTGAACACTTAGTCAAAGGATGTCAAAGTACTATGTATCTTTGCTCCCACCTCAAAGAGACAAAAATGTATTTTGAAGTATCTTCTGAAGCGCTTATTTCAGCAGGTCTTGCTGCTCTTTTGCTCTCTGTCTACCAAGAAGAGTTCCCTGAGGTAATCCTAAAATGCCCCCCTTTGTTTTTAGAAGAGATAGGCCTTTATATGGCCTTATCTCCTAGTAGATCAAACGGTCTTTCTAGTTTATTCTTGCGTATGAAACAAGAGGCTTTAAAAGCCTTAACTAAAAAAATAAATTAACTTATTAACTATAATTTATGCCTACTGTTACTTCTTCAAGCTTTCCTAGTCACCCTGTGCTTCTTCATTTTAAATGAGAATTACATAAAAAATCCTGCTGATTTTGAAAACGAAAAAAAGTTATATTACTTATCTGGAGTTATATCAGGCTTATTTGCAACGGCTTTTTTATTAAGTTTTATTTCTCTTCGAACAAATAGGATCTATGCAATACGCAATCCATATTAGAAGAAATTATTCAACTACAATACCAAGTATTACTTTTGAAAATAAATATATGCTTCAAGGCTAAAGATTTACTAATGATTTCTAATCAAGATCCTTTCAAAAGGAAATAAATCTAGGGAGTAAATAATATTTTAAAGTAAAAATTGGTTGAACTTCTAATGTGCTTTACAAAAGAATTCGATTTTTTTTTACGGACTTTGACAATCTTTTTTCTGAAGGAATTAAAAAAATACAGCCTGACGCATCTAGCAAGATTTTTTCTCTTCTTTAGTGAATTAACTTGACCCATTGAACAACTAAGATATAGCTAGAACAGAAAAATACAGCCATTAATAATCCTTTTCCTCCAATTACTTGATAACTGCCTGTTAAACTCTTACAGTAGCGGCCTATCCAAACCATTAATGCAGGGATAATCCCACTAAGCAAAGCATCACCAAAGCCTCCAGAAACCTCTAAAGCCAGCACAAAAGCATTAGGAAAAGCTGTTGCAAAAAAGATCACAGGAAGAACCACTAGCGCCCCAATAGAGAGGTTATGTGAGATCTGCTGTTGTAATTTCAAACCATCTCTTAGGAAGTCAAATAACCCAAGAGCTATACCTAAATAAGAAGTAACTAAAGCAAAAAAAGCAAAGCTCTCTGCCAAAGTGACAAAATAGACATTAGAAACAATAACATAGAGTGCCTCTGTAGCGGCTTGCCCCTTAGAGAAAGCCTCTTGCAGCCCACCAGGTCCTTTCAAGGGAACGCTACCAAGAACAACCCACTCCCAAATAGCATAAGAACAAAAAGGAATGGTTGTTCCTAAAAGGATCGCAAGGCGCAAGCTCTTAGGATCTCGACGTAGATAAGGGGTAAGGGTAGGGATGATCATTTGATAACTGAAAGTGGCTAAAAGTAAAGGAAAAGCCATACCTAAAGAAGACCATTGTTGCTGCAGCAAACGATGAATACTCACTTCTTTAAAACCAAAACCAACTAACCCTACATAAGTTAGAATCATACCAGCCATTAGCAAAATATTTATTTTACTAATTTTTTTAGTACCTAAATAAATCAAAACCCCAAATAACAACCCAAATAATAAACAACCAGTCCCATAAGTCGTATTAGCACTAAAAAAGGTCTTTATACCTCTGATTAAAATGAGAGCTCCTCCGCTATTATAAGCAATCAAAGAGGTATAAGCCATGAATAAATAAAGGGCTGTACAGAGCCATTTACCGACTTTTCCTAGTAAATGTGCAGCCATAGTCATTATGTGAGCACCCTCTGGCATCCAAAGATTTGCCTCAACAAGCAACAATCCTGATATTGTCATAAAAACCCAAGTCAAAGCCATAGAAACTAGAGAAGGAAAAAAACCCATTTGAGAGGTTTCTACAGGCAAAGCTAGCATTCCTCCACCTACACAACTTCCAGAAATTAACAAAGCAGCTGATAGCAAACGCCCTTTAGATACAGGACAAGAAGATGTAGTTATAGTCATAAAATAAAATTAGATAAAATCAGGCAAATTATAATACTTTATACTAAACAAAGCAAACAAATTAGCGGTATAAACACTGAATGAGAGCAGATGCTGCAACAATGCGCAGAGTTTGAAAGGGTTCTTTTAAAATCTCTAATAGAAAAGGGATAGAACTAGCATCTCCAATCTGTGCAAGAGCTTCTAAGATAATTATCTTTATTCTTTGATCTGCATTTGGATAAACCTTTTGCAATACATCCACAGCTATTGGATCGCGATACATAAGCCCCAAAACCAACGCTGCCTGCATACGCACTTTTTCATCTGAGTCATCGAGTAATGAACTGACAAGTTCACCTGCTTTTTCATCACCTTCTTGCAGTAAAACCGCTGCTGCTGCTGTAAGATTCCAATCTTTTTTTTGTAAGAAATCCTTAGTTAGCTGCAGTGCTTTTGGATACTGGACAAAGTGCAAAATCGATAAGACATCTAGTCGAACCAGTTGATCAACTATCTGAGGGTAATTAGGAATGATTTCTATATGGATGACATCGCTTGGAACAATTGGAGAAAATAAAGAATGGGTTTGTTTATCCCACATCCATAAACCTGATTCTTCAGACAAAATAGAAAAAATTGTATCAGAGGCAATAGTTGTATGTACACGCTGTCCAATTAAGCCCAGACATAGATTCAGGCGCACATACGGATCTTTTACTTTATAGATACTTTTAAAAGCTAAATCCACACCAAATCGTCCGCTTGCAGCGATAGCTGCTGCTGCTAAACGCTGCCATTTGAGGTTCTCTGATTGCAACCAATAGCCAAGAGTATTTTCACCTGCTTTTTCTTGATTGATTAATAATAAATACCCTGCAGTAATGGCTACAAGTGGAGAAGGATCTTTTAAGCAAGCCTCCACTAAACTATGAATAGATTTTTTTCCAATGCATTTGACACGAAGAAGAGCTAAAGCATTCAGAGCCGATATACGCACTTCTGCTGAAGAATCCTGTAATAATTGCAATAAGAGATCGCTATCTTGAGTCCTTTCAAAATGAGCAATGATTTCTGCACCTAATTGACGTAAAAGAGACCTGGATTGAATAGTTAAGTTCTCTAATTTTTGCCGACTAATTTGATTGGACATTTCTACGATAGCCATCATAGCAGCTGTTTTTTCTTCCATTAAGCTAAAAGGATCTTCAATAATTGCTTGCAGAGGTTCTATAAGCTCATAGATACGTAAAGATCCAGCAGCTCGAATAGCTTCTAATCGCACATACCAAACTTTTTCCCGTTTAAGCAAGGCGATTAACTCTTCTTTAAAAACCTCATCTTTAAACTGGGTGCAGAGCTTAATGGCACTAGAGCGCAATAGAGCATTAGAATCTCTCATGCCTTTGAGTAGTATGGGGATGGCTTTAGAATCTTTTGTTAAAGTAACCCCAATTAAAGTATTAAAGCGCACAGAAATTTGCGTTGCGGATTGCCCTTTGTTAAGGGCGCTCCAACTAAGCATTTCGATTAAATGTCTCTCTTTCTTATAATCTTGTACGGAAGGGCAAAGGTAACACCACTGGTCCCACGCTTGCATCTCACTACCAAATTGACATAAAGCATATAGTAGGGCCTTGTGTAAAATAAGAGAGTCAGGAAAGAAAGCTATAGCTTTTTTTGCCTCTTGAATCGCCTGTAGATTATCTCCTATCAATAGATGTGAATATATGCGTTTTTCTAACTTTTCTTCTATGAGAGCAAAAGACACAGAGGAAAACAGCAGAAAGGAAATTACATAACGCATCATGCTAGAAGGCTCAATCTTCTTCCCCCAATTAAATGAAAATGAAGATGAAAAATGGTTTGACCAGCTCCTTCTCCATTATTTATCAAAAACCGATATCCTTCCTCTATGTGATGTTTTTTAGCTAAGTTCTGGGCCACAGAGAAAATTTCCTGAATTAAAGGCCAGTCCTCGGAAGTTATAGATTGAAAATTAGGGATTTCTTTTTTTGGCATAATCAGAATATGAATAGGAGCTACAGGATACAAATCTTCAATGGCTAAGATACGTTCATTTTCAAATACAACCGTTGCAGGAATTTCTTTACGGATAATTTTAGCAAATATTGTGCTCATAACAAGACCGTTTTAATATATATTCTAATGCTTTAAAAGCATCTTTTTTAGTCTTCCAAACGGAAATAAACCTTCCCTTATGACAAAAAATAGCCCCTGAAATAGAGGACACTTTTTTTAAATCTTCTTCTAAAAGGCCAGCCCATTCTTCTGGAAGGGGCAAGCGTACCTGCATACGCTTTTCCATACAAGGAGGAATACCTCGCAATTTCCAATGTCCAGAAGATGGCATAATGACAAAGAGTGCAGGGTGCTTTTCTCCTTCTAACTCAAAAAAGGATTCCATCCAAGGCATCGCTTCTTCGAAAAAAAGATACTTTTGATTGAGTATCATTGCTTGAGCTACTTTCTCACGACATATCTGGATATAGCAAAACCTCTCTAAAAGCCGCTTTAAATGTCCTTTCGCAAAGGCAAATGCTTCATAAAAGGCAAGATCTTGTGCATCGCTTTTAGCATCGTAGACAATGGGCACAAAATTGCTAATTACTTGAGAAAAATTACAAATACCAAATTCTGGGGTAATTTTCCCATTATCATGTGCATCTACTCCTGCTATTAAAGAACTATTTAAAAAATCATAGCCCGCTTGATCAAGTTTTTTTTGATCTAATAAATAAAGTAGAATCATCCCTGCACTACTCAACTCTCCTTTGTAATCTATCTGATGGTGATCGAAGCGTTTTGAAAAAGGATCATATATACCCCCTACATCGCAGACATATTCACACAAGGACAGTCTTTGTAAATTGCGAGTACGCACAATTTTAGTCTCATCAGCCAAATCAAATAAAACAAGTAGAGCACAAGCAGTTACCTCATCAGCATGAAAGGTCCCATCATGAATTCCAATACTTTTTTTAATCATAATAAGCATCAATAAAGCAAATTCTAAATGTATCATTAGCAAAATTAATTCTCAAGAACTGCAAAAGAGCTACCGATTAAAGCCCAAAATCTGCTTCACTAAAAAAAGAAAAGCATGAGGCTCTTTTTTCATGGAAAGTTACCTTTTAGCACATCATTATGACCTTGTTACTCCAGATGGTCTGGTAACAAAAATGGACAGACCTTCTTCAGAACTACTTAATGTAGAAGTCCAAATCCAAAATATTTCTCCAGCATTTGTAGGATTTCATATAGACTCTGCTCATATCACCTTTAATCTAAAAAGTACGTTAGCCCAACTGGGGCTTAATGCTGTGCTGCAAGAAATAGATCTACAAGAAAAAAATGCCTTTGCTATAGCAAAAGTGCAACTACGGGCTTATGGAAAAATTGCCCTTTCTTTATTTGATTTTATACAGAACGGATCCTACATTGGCAAACTATTTGCTGCTGATCCAAGACGGAGAGTTCGCAATCCTAATTACCTTATGCGTATGTTTGGACGTAGCGATCGCAAAGGAAGGCCTTTACTCTCTTTAGGCGGTCCTAAAGGAAAAGATGAGCTACTGTTAGAAAAAATTGATGGTCGTACAGTTGCCTTTTTACCATTGCAAAATGGTATTCTTACCTACGATGAAAAAGCGATTTTAGGACTACTTCCCACTTTATCTAAAGCTCTCGTACACCCTTCTTTTCGGTTACGAACACTTATTCAGCTTGATCAAATTTGGATGGCTAGCGTTAAACGACAAGTGCAAGAAAATCAAATTCTATTGGTTCGAACAGCTCCTCTTCACATACGCACAGCCTTTGGTAAGGTAGTAAATGAGCTTTTACCTAAGACAATTACACATACAACTGCAGATGTTTTAGAACCAGATACAACAGCATCTGGCGATGTATATGAATTATTTGGTTCTTCTCAAGAAGATTTATCAACTATCCCGATTGAATTTTATACTTTAGAACCACACCGCGAACATGTGTTTTTTATCGATCGAGACCAATTGCAAAATTGCCTAGAAGATTCTTCTAAACTTTTTCGAGCCTTTGAAACAGCGCCTACTCCTCTTTATCATCGAACCGCTGTTTTTGTCGTTAAAGGTGAACAGTTATTGAATCTAAAATCCAAAGATTGGGTTATAAGAGAGACCCATAAAACTCCTTTCCCAGGTCTTTTTCATCCTTCTGAACAGGCTATTTTAGTACAGAACTATATTGAACAACAACCGTGTTACCTCTTCTTAAAATACATTGAAGACGGCTTAATTACCAGTCAGGGCGTTTTACTAACCCGTTATTTTCCTTCTCCTTTAATGAAAAGAATGCTTTTAAACAACTCTGTTCAACGTTGCTTAAAAGGTATATTCTTTAAGATACCTTCTTTAACCTACGGGAATTTCTTCTCTCATGAAGATAGATCTCTTCTGCTTGATCTTGCCAGTTTTGGTATTCCAGTCTATTGGATGGATAACACAACAAATAAAGTATTACAATACACTCCAAAACCAGGAAAAGACTCAGGTATGTTCGTTCCAGAACCATTTGTCGACGCATTTATTCGATCCACGACATTTGGCATATATGGATCCACTTTAGTCACCGGGTCTTTTGAAGAGGAATTAACTGCTTTATTAAAAGGTTTAATACAGATGCGCTCTTTTCTAAACCATCCTCTTTTAAATGCAAATACTCCTTTTGCTTTAGTAACGGGAGGAGGACCTGGTATTATGGAAGTAGGTAATAGAGTAGCTGAGAGGATTGGTATTTTATCCTGCGCAAATCTTGTAGACTTTCGCAATAGCAACAATCTCAACATTCAAGAGCAAAAACAAAATGCCTACATTGAAGCAAAAATGACCTATCGCTTAGATCGCCTTGTGGAAAGACAAGCGGAATTTAACTTAGATTTTCCGATTATCTTACCAGGAGGATTTGGAACCGACTTCGAACAGTGTTTAGAAGAAGTAAGAAGAAAAGTGGGCTCTATTCCACCCACACCTGTTCTTTTATTTGGGGACCCTCATTTCTGGAAGCAAAAAATTACCCCACGCTTCCAATCAAACCTAAAACTAGGAACCATTAAAGAATCTGAATGGGTTAGCAATTGTTTTTACTGTATACAAAATGCCGCTCAAGGACTAAAAATATATGAACAATACTTTTCAGGTACGCTGCCTATTGGTTCAGAGCATCCACCTAGTCCCGATGGATTTATAATCATGGATTAAAATCCCCAAGAAAGCCCTATTCCACCATATTCGGTGCGTCTTTTGAAAAACTGTCCTTCATAAGAATAGCCATCATGATATTCCACATAAATACGCATCTTACGACCTACCCCTTGCAATTTGCTAATTTCGCATCCTAACTTCATACTTATATCAAAATTCCAGTCTCTGATTTGCCAATTTTCTACATGGATAGCAAAAAATGGTGTTCCGTATAAGCGATGGTAGTACCATTTATTACCAAAAACCCTTAATTCCGCGCCATATTGAACATAGAGTGTTTTCATTTTAAAAGAGGGATCGCTATGCAGGATAACGCCGGGTCCAAAATAAAGACGTAAATGACTAGAAGCTTGATAAGAACTAAAAAAGTCAAGGGCTTCCATGCTAGGGTTTCTTCTGTGTTTTAAAAACTCAGAGTTTTTGCATAAAAGTTCATCTCCTAAGTGAGAGGAGATGTGGTAGATTCTTAAACGAAAAGACCAACTATTCAAAGCATATGTCAAAGGAATACCCACAAGGTAATCTGTGTTGATTAACTCACACCATCCCCTATCATGACCTAAAGAATCAGAATAGTTAAAAACAGACCAAATGCCTGCTTCTATACCGATTTGCAAATCTGCTTCACAGCGAAAGACATTTAGCCAACGAAAAATCGGAAAATCGTCTCCCAGAGAAATAGCTGCAACATCGTGACCAATCACGCGATCTCCCCAACGAACCGCTACGGAGTTAACTGGTTGCCTAGGATCTGCTATCAAAGGAGCAAATAAAACAGTAGATTGAGGAAACCAAATTCCATTTAAACGAGGTTGTTCTACATAAGCTTCTCTAGCTTCTTCTTCTGCTTCTGATAGATCTGCAACCTCTACAGACTTCACACCTGGTAAATCATCTACAAAAGAAATAATACTTTCTGACAAAAGATCATTGTTAGGCAGGTTTGCCAAGTAAACCTTATGGTTTTTAACAATCACAACAACTTGATACTCATAATAATGCACATCGATTAATGCTTGAATATATCCTTCTAAATAAGGGTCTGTAGCATCAGCAAAAGTATCGATTAATAAATTATCAGTACGTGTTAGAATATCTGTTCTAATTCTATCTATTTCGATCGCAACCATCTCATCTTTTTCTTCCGATGCTTGCAGAGAAAAACAAGTCAACACATAGCTAATCAGCCCTAGCTGCCGTAATTTCATAAATCAAATTATACTCCAAAAGACTCTTATATAGCGAATTTTCTGTTTCTATGCAAACTTCAGATCCTATATTTTAGATAGCCTATCTAGATTTTCCCTGCAAACCTATAAAATCCTTGCAATGTTAGATAGATTTTGGCTATCATTCAGGCTTTTTTAAGGGGGCAATAGCTCAGTTGGTTAGAGCAGCGGACTCATAACCCGTAGGTCGCAGGTTCAAGTCCTGCTTGCCCCACTTCTTCACCAGGGTCTTTTGATTAAATTTACTTTACAGTTTAACATCGAATATTCTTGACAAAAGTTTTAGAGT
>JAUPVT010000036.1 GCA_030916885.1 Chlamydiota bacterium | reverse complement strand
TCCTGTTTCTGCATTCATTAAAACAGCAGCTTTTGCAGAAATATCAACTTGCAGTGCAGTATTAGCCAACCGGCTGATTACCATTAATATAAAAAGAAATACAAATCGCATCATATAAAAATATTATTTCTCTTTTTTTACTTCAGATTATCTCTTATATTTTAGCTTGATCTAATTGAAAGTCAATTAGTTTCACTAATATTTACATAGCATTTTGTCTTGCTAAATTCAAATAAGTCACAAAAAAATCTTCGCAATCTCTTTAAAAAAAGTAGCCAACTACGCAAGATGAGGATTTTATGACACCCTCATAAATACAGCTCTACCATGAGATAATATAACTAATAAGTATAAAAATAAAAACTTGACACAAGGCTAGTTTTAACGCTAAGCTAAGGTGACGGTAAGGAGAAGGTATGATTGACCCGCTATCGCTAGAAGAAGCCTATGAGGAATTTATTAGAAATTTGCCTAAATGGCTCCCTGATGGAATTATCCATGTAGACCTTAAGCTATTAAATACTCTTGGACTGCTTAATCACAATGATTTAGATCATACATATGAAGATGCCGAGCTTGATCAATATTTTCATATCATTGAAACTCCTGATAAAGTAACGTTATTTAACGAGCAATTTGCCATTTGGATTGTTCCACAAATTGTAAATGAAATTCCTACTACAACAACATTTATAGCCCTTCTACCTCATAATAAACCACACTTAGAGATAGTATATACTACATCTGGCGTGTATAATACACCTAAATATATTTTAAAAATTCTACAGCATTTTTTAACAGAAGTACAAGATACAGAAGCTGTTATCTCTTCTATTGGCAAAAAATCTTAAAAATCAAGAGGTGTTAACCCACCTCTTGTTATTTTTTGAATCTTTTTGTTGCAGCTAATTCCAAACACTTACCCTTATTCCTATTAAAGTCTTGAGACTTTAGAAAAAATATAGTTGCTATAATATTTTATTTAAAAGAAAATTTACTTTTTAGCTTTTTTTTAACCTATAAGGATTTATGAATGTCTTTTCAGGAATCATCTTCATTAAATAAAGATCACTTTATTGAAAAAAATGGCATGTGTTATGCAGGAGTCCATCTAATTATCGATCTTTGGGAAGCAGTACATCTAGATAACCTTGAAATCATAAAAAATGCTTTACATGAGTGTGTTGCTGCTTGTGCGGCTACTCTTTTAGATTTACACCTACACCGATTTGAACCAAGTGGCGGCATTAGCGGCATTGCTATTTTAGCAGAATCACATATGAGTATTCATTCTTGGCCTGAGAAAAAATATGCAGCTATTGATCTTTTCATGTGTGGTAATAGTCAACCTTTCTTAAGTCTTCCTATTCTGAAGAGGATTTTTCAACCTAAATACATTTTACTTAATGAACAAATACGGGGTATTCTTAATGACTAAACAATGGTTTCATGAAACTTTGTATCCAACTTATTGCCAAAGTTTTAAGGTTGAAACGGTTTTATGGAAAGGAAAATCCTCCTATCAAGATGTCTTTATCTTTGAAAATAAAGAATTTGGAAAAGTAATGGCTCTTGACGGAGCAGTACAATTTACTACTAAAGATGAATTTATTTATCATGAAATGATTACACATGTCCCTTTATTTGCTCATGGAAATGTACAAGATGTTCTTATTATTGGGGGTGGTGATGGAGGAGTTGCACGAGAAGTGCTTAAACATCCTAATATTCGCTCCGTAACCCTTGTCGAAATTGACTCCTTTACTATTGATCTAACAAAAAAATATGTTCCTGAAATTCCACAAGGAGTATTTGAACATCCCAAACTACATCTGATTATCGATGATGGCGAAAATTTTGTTAAAAATAGCCAAGAAGCTTATGATGTAATTATTACAGATTCCAATGATCCTATTGGACCATCGAAAGTCTTATTTACAGAAACTTACTATGGATATTGTAAAAAACTCTTAAGAAAAAAAGGGATTCTTGTAGTGCAAAATGGAGACTTCTTTATGCAACCTAAAGAATACCAAACAACATTTTCCCATCTACAACTTCTCTTTCGCGATGTGTCTTTTTACTTAGCCAATGTTCCAACGTACATTGGAAGTTATATGACATTAGGGTTTGCCTCTGATATAGAATATCGCAACCTTACTCTAGATACGCTTAATCAACGTTTTGCTCAAACCCCCATACACACTTTTTATTACCATCCAAGTATGCATAAAGCATCTTTTATTTTACCTAAAGCCATGCAAGAAATCTTAGACTCTCTACAAAATATCACATCTCCCTAATCTGCCATTTTTGAGTAAGTAATCCTTCCACAATTTTTCTGGCTAATGCTTGATACACCACTGAAGCACTATCACCATGAGCTCCTTCTACAGAATCGAGCTGTCCTAGAGAAAAGTCAATCATTCGCTGTGGCTTTTGAAAGGGAAGGACAACGGCTACATCTCTAAGAGAATCAGAATTAATGCAATCAAAATCAGCATTTGCTTTTACTCGAAAAGGACCAATTATTACACAATTTGACTCTTTGTCAATAAGTTCTACCTCTGCTGTAATAAGTCTACGGTTCTCTACACTAACAATGTTTTTTCGCAGAGTTTGGTTATTGGGATTTCGATCATACCGATATCCAATGGGCTCATCTTTATCTGCGAGAATAGTAACATGTAATAAATAGGAAGAATCATAACAATAATTAAACCCATCACAGGTACTGATCTCACGTATAAGAGCTCGATTTAACTGACATTGTATATCTCCTTTAATATAAGGAACACAGACTAAAATTTGATCATCAGAAGCTGTTTCAAATTGATATTTACATCCTAAGCATAAAAGCAAAAAGAAATAGAGTTTATGCATGGTTCTCTTCTTCTGAACTTAGATGTAAATCAGCCATCTTTTTTTCTGCTTTTTTTGCTATAAGCGTAGCTGGATAAGTCGTTAAAATGCGCTTATAATACAAATAGGCAGCATTGGGCTTGTTTTTACGATGATAGAAAAGAGCAATCTCATAAAGATCTTTAGCATATACCTCTTGCATACTCAAAAGCATATCTTCTACCTCATGAATGGCTTCATCACTTGGAAAACTAGCAGAAATTCTATGTAGGTTAATGGTAGCTAATTCTAAAAAATCTTGATTTGCATACTCTTTTTGCGACTGGATAAGATAGACTCGTCCAATTTCTACATAGCTTCTAATAGCTAAAAAATGCTTAGGGAACTGTTGTATTAACCTTTGATAGGTTTCAATGCTTTCCTCATATTCTTTTCCTCTAGCAAGCAATTCTGCCTTTGCAAATAGAGATTGTGCGGTAAGTTCATGATTAGGAAGAGTAGAAATTAACTCTTCATAAATACCTAAAGCTTCTTGCCTTGCTGGTACCCATTTTAATCCAAATATTGCTTTTTTTGTACCTGTCCGGTATTTTTCTGCGATTTTAAATTTATACATGAAAGCTTCTTCAAAGAACTTAGGAGTCATTTGTTTTTTTAAATAACTAGAAAAATACTCATTAGCTTTTTCATATTCCTCTAATTCAAAATAGCTAACAGCTAGATAAAAAAGCACATCTTGTGCAAAGGCTGTTGTAGGATATTCTTCAAGAAGCAGGAAAGCTTGTTCTATGACTTTATTCCAATTTTTATTTTGATAGCTTTCTAACACTAAACTATAACACTCTTGAACAGATAGGATCTCTCTTTGATGCTGCTCAAAACGAGTATTTTCTCGGGCATAGAGTGATGATAGTAAACAAACAGGAAAAAGCAGGTAATAGATTTTTTTCATGGATATTCCGTAAATTTTGAAAATTCTGATCTAAATCTTAATCGATGATAGAGTTTCAAAGCAATTGTCTTATTCCCATTTTATTTGATCAATACAGTTGATAGAACGGATTTTATTTTCTAAATCTAAGCATTGCTCTACCCCCCAATTTTGCTCTATCAATAATACCCCCAGATATTTACTCTCTTTTGTAAATAAAATTTCGATAGGACTATTACCTGAATGAGAGCGAAAAGCGATTTTAAGAGACAAGATATGACTTAAATGAGCTCGATTAGAATCGATAAAAATTTTTAATTTTTTCATAGTTTTTTGTTTCTTTTCTGCAGAAGAATTCTTGTTTTTTTCGCGAAATTTTAAAGGTTTAAATTGTTTTGCTTGCGCATAAGCTAAATCACATGCTTGAATCATTGCTTCATCCACAAGTGTTAAATCATCTAGCCAGCGACACTGTAAACGAATTTGCCCTTCTGTGGTTTCTTTATGAACAATGGCATACAATAACTGATTTTCTACCATAAGAGCAGCTTTTTTCTCATAAAGATCTGACCAAATAGGCAATTCAAAACGCTCTTCATTATCACTAATTTTAAGAATAGCAAATTTGCGCTGGTTTTTTGCAGAGATCTTAATAACAACCCCTTCTATAATACAGGCAATTCGACAAGGTCCATCTTTAGAAAGCTCTGCTAATTCAGCTAGAGAAATACAGGAAAGCTTTGGTAATAGAGCACGATATTCATCTAAAGGATGCTCATGTAAATAAACACCTAAAAGTTCATATTCTCTTCGTAAAATCACTTGCCGAGGCAACTCTTCTACTCCTTGTGATACTTGTGTGAAATCAAGAGAAGAGTCATCTAGAAGATCAAAAAGGCTCATAATCCCCTTTGCCGCTTCTTTCTGCCCTTTGGAAGCAGCGTTAAACATAGGATCAACGCTTGCTAGCAAAGCGGCTCTATTGAATTTTGTAAAATCAAAACAACCAGCTTCAACTAAGCTCTCCATCACTTTTTTACCAACTTTACCTGTATCAATACGCTGAATAAAATCGAATAAAGACTTGTAATTGCCTTTTGACCTCTCTTGTAAAACAACATCGACAACTCCTTCTCCTACACCTTTAATGGCTCCCATAGCAAAACGGATTCCTTTTTCGGTAGATAAGAATTGTTTACCTGATTCATTAATATCAGGTGGCAGGATAGCAATGCTCATCTTTTGCGATTCTCGTATATGTTTAGTCACTTTAGAGAGATCATCGGAATCAGATGTCATGAGTGCTGCCATCCATTCACCAGGATAATTTGCTTTAAGATATGCTGTTACATAACTTAAATAACCATAGGCAGCTGCATGAGATTTATTAAACCCATAGGAAGCAAATTTTTCAATTTTATCAAAAACCCGCATAGCAATTTCTTCACTTAAGCTATTTTTAATTGCTCCTAAACGAAACTTTTCTCGTTGGTTAAACATCTCCTCTTTATCTTTTTTTCCCATTGCACGCCTTAAAACATCTCCTTCTCCTAATGAGTATCCAGCAAGACGACTGGCAATTTGCATAACCTGCTCTTGATAAACCATGATACCATAGGTTTCAGAAAGAATATCTTCCATCCAAAGATGATCTATTTCAATGCTTTCTCTTCCATGCTTACGGTTAATGAAAGAAGGAATCATCTCCATAGGTCCTGGGCGATATAAAGCGCCCACTGCTATAATCTCTTCAAATTTATCAATATGCAATTGACGTGCTAGATCTTGCATGCCAGCTGATTCTAATTGAAATATTCCAGTTGTTTTTCCTTGGTTAAGTAATGCAAAAGTTTTTTCGTTTTCTAAATTTAAGTTTACCCAATCAATTTTTTTTTGTTCTTTTTGTTTAATTGCATCAACAGCATGTTGAATAGAAGTCAACGTCTTTAATCCAAGAAAATCAATTTTAAGCATACCTACTTGCTCAACAGGTTTCATGGAAAATTGCGTAATTGCCATGGTAGAATCTTTAGCGCTACATAAGGGAATTCTTTGCATAAGAGGATCTGCGCTAATAATGATTCCAGCCGCATGCACCCCTGTATTGCGCACAGATCCTTCGAGTGTTTTGGCAATATCAATGAGTTGTTTGATTTCTTTATCGTCCTGATAAATTCTACGTAGCTCAGGATCTATTTCTAAAGCCTTACTTAAAGTCATATTTAGATCTTCAGGAATTAACTTAGCAATCTCATTGACTCTAGTAAGAGGAATACTTAAAACTCTTCCGACATCTTTAATAGCCATCTTAGCTTTCATTGTGCCAAAAGTGATAATTTGTGCTACTTTATCCTTTCCGTATTTACCAACTGTGTAATCAATTACCTCTGAGCGCCTATCCATGCAAATATCTACATCAATATCAGGGTAAGAAACTCGCTCTGGATTAATAAATCTTTCAAAAAACAAATCAAATCTTAGAGGTTCGATATCAGTAACTTCAATTAAATACAAAATAATCGATCCTGCTCCAGAACCTCTCCCTGGTCCTACGGGAATGTATTTTTTCTTTGCCCAAGAAATAAAGTCCCAAACAATTAAAAGATAATCAGCCATCCCTTTAGATAGGATAATATTTAATTCATACTCTAAGCGCTCTTTAACCACCTCTATGGGATCACGTCCTGGGTATTTTTCAGAAACCTTTGCTAGTCTTGAGTCCGTATATCTTTTTACAATGCCTTCCTTACACAATTGACGCAAAAATACTGCTACGCTCTCTTGTCTTATCTCTTCTGTATAAGAAGAGCCTTCCAACTGAGGAGGGGTAAAAACAGGATAATACTTGAGTTTGAAGTCAAAGGAGAAATGGCATTTATCAGCGATCTTATGTGTTTCCTCTATAGCAGAAGGAATATCAGAGAAAAGAGAACACATAAGACCTGCACTTTTAAAATATAGCTCATGTGTATATTTTACTTGCCTCTTTGGATTTTTGACTCGTTGTTTAAAAGTACCAAATGAGTCTTTTTCCCAGATTTCACACGGCTCCCCTGACTGCACATTCATTAAAATCTCATGTGCATTCCAATCATCGCGATGAATATAATGAATGTCATTGGTAGCAACTAAAGGAATTTGTAGTGTAGAAGAAAGCGTGATCAATTTCTGGTTAACTGTATTTTGTTTATTTATGCTATCCAGATATAATTGACGAAGCCAGCCTTCTTTTTCAAAGCCATCAGAGCGAATGTCTTCCTCTCGCATTTGATGGCGTTGTAATTCAAAATAATAATCAGAACCAAATACTTTATGAAACCAAGCAATTTCCTGATGGATTTTCTCTTCGTCTTTTTGGATAATATAGTGACCTAAAATCCCATTTGACGGACCAGAAAGACAAATCAAGCCCTTAGCACATTCTGCTAATAAATCTCGGTCTATTCTAGGAGTGTAGTAAAATCCTTCTAAATGAGCTAGAGAACTTAATTTGCAAAGGTTTTGATACCCTTGACTATCCTTAACTAGTAATATAATAGGAAAACCGTGAGGCAATCCTGGGTACCGTTTTTTATCGAAACGAGATTCAGGAGCTACATAAAGCTCACAGCCAATAATTGGTTTGATCTTCTCTTTTACGCATGTTTTGAAGAATTCAACAGCTCCGTACATATTACTCTGGTCAGTCAAAGCTAAAGCTGCCATTTTATTTTCAGAAGCTTTTGCTACTAAGCTTTCTATAGAAGCAGTTGCATTTAAAATAGAGTATTGAGAATGCGTATGAAGAGAGTTCCAGTTCATCTTAAAATTTTGTAAGCCAATGCAAGTTGGCTTAAACTCCTTTTTCGGCTATTTTTCAGTAGCTTGTACAGCTGGATGAGGAGTGCTTTTCATACCCCATAAAGGAGCTAGCAAAATAGCAGCAATCACACCACAAGAACCTAGCACAACAAAAAAGCCCTGCCAACCCCAAATTTCCACTACCTTGGTAATTGGATAACCTGCTGCGGCTGCTCCTAAATAGGCCCACCAGCCAGCAAACCCTGTTGCGGTTCCTGCGGCTTTTTTATGAGACAATTCAGCAGCGGACATCCCAATTAACATTTGGGGACCAAAAATTAAAAATCCAATGGTAAACATCAACCAATAATCTAAAAAGAGCATACCATGAGGAACCCAATACAAACCTACAATTGCTAAAACCACCGCTAGACTAAATAGTACATTAATGGGTCCACGACGTCCCTGAAAGACTTTATCGGAAGCCCAACCAGCAACTAAGCTACCAAAAATCCCTCCAGCCTCAAACCAAAACACGCTACCACTTGCGCTAAGCATAGAATAGCCTTTTGCTTTCATCAGAAAAAGCGCACCAAAATCATTAACAGCTTGACGAATCACATAAACAAAAAAGTAAGAAATGGCAAGAACCCAAATATACTTATTGTTCAGCACATACTTCAGTAAAATTTCCTTAGAAGAGAACTCTCTTTCTTCTTGATATTTTGCAGAAGGGTAATCATTTTTATATTTTTCAATAGCAGGTAGTCCTAAAGATTGAGGGGTGTCTCTTAAGCGATTAATTAAAAACAAACCAATTCCAATACATGTAAACCCGGGCACATACATTGCATAACGCCAACCCCACTTTTGTGCACAAAAAGCCGCAATAAGAGGAATAAGAGCTCCCCCTACACTATGCGAAGTATTCCATAGTCCCCACCAAGTTCCCCTCTCTTTTTGAGAATACCAATGCGTAAGTAAGCGAGCGCAAGGAGGCCAACCCCAGCCTTGAAACCAACCATTACATCCCCAAAGCAGAGCAAATAGCCACACAGATGAAGAAAGACCAAATAACACATTAAATACACCAGTTAGAATCAAGCCGATAGCCATAAAAAATCTAGGATTAGAACGATCGGCGAGAACGCCACTTAAGAACTTACTAATTCCATAGGTAATAGACAAAACACTAGTTAAAATACCCAAATCGCTAATCTGCAACCCTAATTGTTGCATCATAGCTGGCATAGCAAATGTAAGGCTCTTACGGGTAAAATAGTAAAATATATAACCTATATACATTCCGTAAAAAATACGAAAACGCCAATACTTATAGCGTTCTTTAACCTCATTGGGATCTTGAATTTCAGGAGCATAAGGAGCTGGTCTTAAAATGTTAAGTACGCTCATATACAACTTTCTCCTATTAAAGTTTATAAAACAAAAAGCGTCTTAAGAAAATGAACCTATTATTTTTTTCAGACTTCTTTCTTGATTTATTTTTTTATATTCCTCATTAAAAGAAAAAGCTTAGTATATGCTTTTCTTTAAAGGTTTATCATGAGTATTCCGCCCAGCAATTCAGAACCCTATAAAAAAATCATTGTGAATCGAGTAGAACAAAACAAAAAATCAGATAATTCGTTCAGTCAATTTCCCGCCGATTTAACGTATCCTAACCCAGAGTCCGTACTTGTTTGCTTTTTTAAGAAGTTTACCATGCACTTCTCTTTTAAAAACAAGATATCCACTAAAGTTTTAAAGCAAGATCTGTTAGAACTAAAACAACTTTTTATTTCACTTTCTATCGAAGATCTTAGTCATCAATTAGAGTTCATACAAAAGCTTTCGCTATTATGGCATAAAATCATTGAAGATTGCAACCCTATCTCTCTTTCTCTATCAAACGGCTCTGGTTTTCTAAAAAAAATAGCAGACTTTATTCAAATAATTAATCACTTTCCTGCCAAGGAAGATCATTCTTTAGGCTATTATCTCCAAGAGCATGTAGGCCAAAAATGGGTCCCTTTCCCTTATATGGAACTTATAAAAGAGTTACATACAAAATATCAAAAAATACAGAATAAGAGTTACTAAGCAGACTGGATTAAAATTTTATCTTTAATAATAGACGAATTACCTTCAAACACCAATTAAAAGATATTTTTAAACTAACCTTTAAAAAGATTATGAATTGAAAATGACAAATCTCCTTTTAGAAAAAAAAATTAAACATAAAATATATGGCTTTTCAAGTTTGAAGTGCACAGAATAATTAAAAAAAAGAATACGCAGGTGATTAAAAGATCTCTATTGTGATTTTGAACAAATAAACACAAGGAGACACCATGCCTTAGGGCTATCATCACCTAACCTATGACCAAAGATGTCAGATTTATATTTTAAAAGATAGGGGAGATAGATCTAGCACAATAGCAAAAGTTCTAAATGTTCATCATAGCACTATTGGTAGAGAGCTTAGGAGAAATAAAGGACAACGAGGATATCGTCATCAGCAAGCTCAAGAAAAAGCATTTTTTAGAAAAAATGAGTCCTCAAATAGTTGCCAATGTTGAAGAAAAATTAAAATTGCAATGGAGCCCTACACAGATATCAGGTTGGCTTAAAAGACATGGAAAAGAACATGTTAGCGATGAAACCATCTACAATCACATCTGGAAAGATAAACGACAGGTAGGGCAGCTTTATAAAGAGCTCCGTCATCAGGGGAAAAAATATAACAAAGAAAGAAAGGGAACTTCTGGAAGAGGAAGCATTTCCGGTCGTATAGATATTAAACAACGCCCTTCTATTGTAGAAAAAAGACTCGTCTAGGAGATTGGGAATTTAGATACAATCATATGAGTAGGACATAAAGGTGTAATTGTATCAATAGTAGAAAGAACTTCCAAGCTAACCAAGCTAGCCAAAGTTTCTCATAAAAAAGCAGAGAAGGTAGGTCAAGCATTAATTGAACAATTTAAGCCTATCAAGGCTTTTGTACATACATTAACACCAGATAACGGAAAAGAATTTGCCCATCACCAAAAGGTTAGTTTTGAGTTAGAAACGGACTTCTATTTTGCGACGCCCTACTATTCTTGGGAAAGAGGTCTGAACGAGCATATACTTCCAAGGATGTTAAAGAAGTAGAAACACTTCTCGAATAACAGACCTAGAAAAGCTCTTAACTTTGAAACGCCACTAGAAGCATTTAGCAGATTATCTAAAAAAATGCTATCCTCAGGTGCACAATAGATGTTTTTTCAAAAATTTACATACTCTTTTTTATGCACTTCGCACTTGAATGGGCCTATCTATAAATTTATCTAATTGGAAAAATCAAGAATATATTGAACTACTTGATGGTTCTTTCTATGAACAAGAAGACAAACGATTGCTTACCTTAGAAAAATTTTTATTGATGAAATGCCCTACATTACTTTATTGTCTGAAGAAAAGAAAATAAAAACGCCAATAGGCAAAAAAATCCTGGAATTTTGAAAAAAATAGAAAAAATCTATATCTGATAGGGTATTTTTTTCTATTTCTTTAAAGATCTTTTTTAAAATCATATGTTAGAGAAGAAAGCTCTTTTATTAGAAATAACTATATTTTGCACACGACCTTTGTTAACATGTTAATCTGGAAAAAGCTGTAACTTAAAACAGTAAAAAATACACTTTTTTACTTAACTAAAAAAATTAATCTTTTATGAATATGGCAAAAATAGCAGATCCAACACTTTTGCAGTCTTATTCGAAGCAGTTAAGAGAATACTGTCCTCAATGGAAGAATGGGTTGATTGCTAGCCAATATTTACTCCCCTGTAAAACGGTTATTAGATATCTATCTTCATCTTCAGATGCCCATGTACTTGACTGGGGTTGTGGAGATGGTCATTTTTCTTTTTTTCTATTGCAATTAGGATTTACTGTTTCAGCATACTCCTTTGAAAGGATCGGCAAGATATCTTCATTGCTAGAAGGTTTTAAAAGATTTAACTTTCATCACTGTGAGTCAAAGGAACCTATTTTACTTCCCTATCAGAATAAAACATTCGATGTAGTTTTTTCTATGGGGGTTTTAGAGCACGTTCAAGAATACCATGGCAATGAATTAGCTTCCCTTAAAGAGATACATCGCATATTAAAGCCCGGGGGTAAAGTTTTTATTTTCCATCTTCCTAATCAAAACTCTTGGATCGAAATGGCAAATAGAGTCTGCGTTAAAATGAAGCTTTTTAAAAAATACACCCATAATTTTATCTACAGAAAAAAACAAGTAGAAGAGTTAGTGTCTTTAGCTGGGTTTTCTCTATTAGAACAAGGATATTACAATCTTTTTCCAAGAAACATATTAAGAGAGTGCCCAGCAGTAATAGGAAACAATATATACGCAATCCGCTTATTTAATGTGTTAGAAAAAATTGTTTCTATCCCTTTGAAAAAATTTTCTCAAAATCATTTTTTTATATTAGAAAAGAAAGCTTCTTAAGCTTCTTTTTAGTATAGAAGTATTTAAAATCACTTTACTCTTTAACAATCCACAGTTTACAATTCTCCTATCAATACGTAAAAACTTCAGGAAAGTGTTTTATATGAAATACCCGATAGTAAAAGGGACTTTCGATATTCTTCCACAAGAGGCAAAACAAGAAAACCTCTGGAAAGAATCTCATCGTTGGACTTACATAGAGCAGATTTTACGTGAAGAAGCTATAAAATATGGTTTCAGGGAAATTCGCACTCCAATTTTTGAGTACACCGAGCTATTTGAGAGAGGTGTTGGAGACTCCTCTGATATCGTTTCAAAGGAGATGTACACTTTTTTAGATCGCAAAGGACGCTCCTTAAGCTTAAGACCCGAAGGAACAGCTCCTGTAGTACGCGCCTTTATTAGCAATCATCTATATCAAGGACCTGGTATTTATAAGTTTTTTTACATTGGATCTATGTTCCGATATGAAAGACCGCAAGCAGGTCGCTATCGAGAGCTACATCAATTTGGAGTAGAAGCGATCGGTACAGTCCATCCTTATCAAGATGTAGAGTTAATAGACCTAATATATCAAATTTATCAGAGATTAGGTTTAAAAAATTTATCTATTTCTATTAATTCTGTCGGCGACAGCTTATCTCGCACAGCTTATCAAGCAGCTTTGTTATCATATCTTACACCTTATAAAGATCAATTATCAGAAGATAGCCAGATAAGGCTTAATAAAAATGTCTTGCGCATTCTGGATTCTAAAGTAGATCAAGATCAGAAGATCTTGAAAAATGCGCCTTTAATTAGCGAATATTTAAGTAAAGAAGCAAAAGAGCATTTTCAATTAGTATTATATGAGTTAGATCAACTAAAAATTCCTTATCAAGTAGAACCAAAACTTGTTCGTGGATTAGATTACTATACCAATACTGTATTTGAAGTCACTTCAGGACAGCTACGCACCCAAAATGCTATTGGAGCTGGTGGACGCTATGATGGATTGGTAGCTGATTTAGGCGGTCTTGATTTACCAGCTACAGGATTTGCTATAGGAATAGATCGCTTACTACAAACAATGTTAAAACAAAACGCTCACTTTCCTAGTTCTTTAAAGCCTGATCTTTTTTTGATTCCCATGAACAGCCAGGCTACTCAATTAGCCTTTAAACTGATAACGCAACTTAGACATAAAAATATGGCTGCACAAATGGATTTAAGCGGCAAAAAAATTCAATACGGTTTGCAACTTGCAAACCTCATCCAAGCAACAGCTGTTGCAGTGATTGGCGATGATGAAATTAGTTCAGGAAAAATCACTTGTAAGAAATTAGCAACGCGTGAATCTCACACTTTTTCAATTCAACATTTAATCGATAATCTTAAAGGCTGGCTTAATGTTTGACTATCGCAGAACACATACTTGTGGAGAATTAAGATCCTCTCATATCGGTAAAATCGTCACCTTATCTGGATGGGTACATCGCAGGCGTGATCATGGAGGAATTATCTTCATTGATCTAAGAGACCTCTTTGGTTTAACTCAGCTCGTTTTTGATCCTAAAACCATTTCAGAAGAGCTTTTTCATCAGGCATCTCGTTTACGTAGCGAATGGGTTATTTCTGTTAAAGGCCAAGTAATCGCTCGCACTGAAAAAATGATTAACCATAAGCTACCTACAGGAGAGCTAGAGATCTATGTAAAAGAACTAGAAATCTTATCTTCTGCAAAGACCCCTCCTTTTTCTATTTGTGATGAGGATATCGAGGTGAATGAAGAGCTTCGACTTAAATACCGTTATCTAGATATCAGAAGAGGATTAGTTGCCGATAATTTATTACTGCGACATCAAGTTATGTTAATCACTCGCAATTTTATGAGTGAACAAGGATTTATCGAAATTTCAACACCGATTCTAGGAAAGTCTACCCCAGAAGGAGCCCGTGATTATCTTGTACCTTCTAGAACCTATCCAGGTAACTTTTATGCATTACCTCAATCACCTCAGATATTTAAACAACTATTGATGATCTCCGGTATGGATCGCTATTTTCAAATCGCTCCTTGTTTTCGCGATGAAGATCTCCGTGCTGACAGACAACCTGAATTTACACAAATCGATCTTGAAATGAGTTTTGGGACACCAGAAGATATTATGGGTATTATTAAGGATTTAATGACTAGGGTCATTCAAACCGTTTCTCCTGATATTCCACCGCTTTCTTTTCCTAAAATGAGTTATAAAGATTGCTTAGAAAATTATGGAACTGATCATCCTGACCTACGCTTTAAAATGCCTCTTGTGCGTCTTGATGATATCATAGAGAAGAGCGAATTTACTATTCTACGCGAGCAGTTGATGCAAAAAGGTTGCATCAAAGCTCTCTTGGTAAAAAATGGAGCCGATCTATCACGCCGTGAAATAGAGGCCTATGCACAGTTTGTTTCTTTATTTGGCGTTAGTGGTTTAGCTTGGATGAAGTGTCAATCTGAAGGTTTAAGCTCGAATATTACTAAGTTCTTTTCTTCTGATCTATTAACAGATCTAACAAATCGCATGCAATGCGAGATAGGCGATCTGGTTTTAATAGCAGGGGGAGAAGAGGCAAGAATTAATCAAGGTTTAGACCATCTCCGCAGAAAAATTGCAAAAGAAAGAAATTTAATAGATTCCTCTTCTATGCATTTTGTTTGGGTAACCGACTTTCCACTTCTTCGCTGGAATGCAGATGAAAAACGCATAGAAAGCGAGCATCACCCTTTTACTGCTCCTTATTCTGAGGATTTGGAAATGTTAAATATAGACCCGTTAAAGGTCCGTGCTCTAGCTTATGACCTTGTCCTAAATGGTTATGAAATTGGAGGAGGGTCCCAGAGAATTCATAACAGAGAATTACAAAATAAAATTTTTGAAATTCTCTGTTTATCTAAAAATGCTATTCAAGAAAAATTTGGTTTTTTTGTAGAAGCTTTGGAATATGGAACCCCTCCTCACCTGGGATTTGCTTTTGGGTTGGATCGCATATTAATGATATTAGCCAAAACAGAAAATATTAGAGATGTGATTGCTTTTCCCAAGACACAAAAAGCTAGTGATTTAATGATGCAAGCTCCCGCAAAAGTAGAAAAAAAACAACTAAATGAATTAAAAGTTCAAATAGAACCTATTGAAATCATTTGGACATAAGATTTAAGATTAGCAGCAAATACACTCATTTATGCTCCGAGGTAGCAGCCCATGAAGTCAAAAAAATGTCTCTTATTAGCCTGTGCTCTATTTATGTCACAAGCTGCGCTTTGTCAAGAAAGCCCTACTTGTGAATCAGTTATTCATCACGATGAAGTTGAAAAGCTTTCCCGGGCTTTTGGGCATTTGATTGGGAAAAATTTGATTCAACAAGACTTAGAAAAAAATGGTAAGGTCAAGCTTGATCTGGCACAGGTTATCAAAGGACTACAAGAGGCTGCGGATGGGAAAGAATCCCCTATGACAGAAAATGAGTGTGTAGAAGCAATTGTTGCTGCCAAAGAATTAGCGTTTGAGCAAGAGTCCAAAGAGAATTTAGAAAAAGCCGAAACCTTCCTTAAAAAAAATGCAGCAGATACAGAAGTCGTATGTATAGAAAATGGCAAGGTTCAGTATCGTATAGAGAAAATAGGCACTGGTGAAGCAATACAATCACATTTTTCTCCTTTGGTACAATATAAAGGACACTTTCTAGATGGTTCTATTTTCAGTGACTCTAATAAAGAAGTGCTTTTTCTCGATGAAATTATTACAGGATTGCGCTTAGGTTTAATCGGTATGAAAGAAGGAGAAAAACGCACTATCTATATTCATCCCGATTTTGCTTATAAGATGCATCATAATCTTCCTCCTAACTCTCTTTTGACTTTTGAAATAGAAGTGGTTCAAGCAAATGCTTCTTACAATTCTCTTTCTTCAAAAGAAAATATATACCCTATGGAAATCGCTGAGCCCAAAACAGATATACGTTAGGTTATTAGTTTTTATAAAAAAATTCTAAAATCCAATTGCATAAATCTACCCATACTGCTCTGATATACAATAACGATCCATGACTAGATACTCCCATAGATTTTATGCGTTTATTTAAGATTTCTTTAGCTTTCCAAATGGCAATCGCCACAGTGTTTGGGATTCTTTTTGGCCTATTCCTGGGCGATTTATGCGATGTTTTTGCCTCTTACGCATCTGCATATATCAAACTCCTCAAAGTTACAGCTATCCCTTATTTAATTGGAGCTATCATCCATGGAGTAGGACAGCTAAGTTCTTCTCAAGGTAAATTAATTGTAAAACGCGGTGCCTTTTTTATTAGTTTAGCTTGGACTATTAATATTTTAATGGTTTATACGGTTTCTCATTTATTTCCTCGTTCGAGTAGCCCTCAAATATCTGGTTATATCTCTAGTGATACGCCTCATTTGAACTTTGCAGAGCTGCTCATTCCCGATAATATTTTTTACGATCTAACTAATAACATTGTTCCTGCGATCGTAATTTTTTCTCTCCTGATTGGAATTGCATTGATCCATCTCAAAGAGAAAGATGTAATTATGAATGGTTTACAAAATTTAGTAAGCGCATTAACACGAATTACAGCTTGGATTGCTCGTATTACACCAATTGGAACCTTTTTAATTATAGCTAACCAAGTAGGTACCATTCAACTTTCTACCGTTAAACAAGTCAGTACCTATGTAATCTTATATCTTTTAGGAACCTGTTCAATTATATTTTGGATTTTCCCTAGACTTACAAGCATGTTAACTTCTATCCCTGCTTATAAATGGCTACAACAAACGCTGCCTATCTTAGTACTGGCTTATACGACAAATGTAGTCATTGTTTGCTTGCCCTATATCATTGAACTGCTCAAAAAAGAAACAGCCATTATTGATCCTACAGATGAGAAAGCTCAAACACAAATACAAGGAACTGTATCTGTTGTCTTTAATTTACCCCTAGGAGCTCTTTTCATTACCTTATTTGTATTTTTCTTATCTATTTTCTATGGTTTGCCTCTGGGCTTTTCTTCCCAAATTGAATTATTTGCAACTACCTTTTTGACGAATTTAGGATCAGTTGGACTAGGCTCTTGGATTAATAGTTTAACCTTCATTCTAGATTCCTTAGGCCTGCCGATTAATGCGATTAACTTGTACTTGACCACTCTCCCCTTTACCTCTGGATTTCAGTCCATGTTGTCTGCTATGCAAATTACTTCACTTTCTTTATTTATCACCCTTTCTTGTCGTAATATGCTGCTTTTTAGATGGAATAGAATCATTAGTAAAACTTTTTTCACCCTACTTCCTATGGCTATCCTATTCTTTATTCTTAAATCTTTTAATCCACTACCAACTATTAAAAACGATGCTAAAAGCGTCTATGAATTAACAATTACCTCTACCATTCCTGTAAAGATCTATAAAACGATCCCTCCATCAATTCCTTTTAAAGGAGATGCTTTTGATCATATATTAGCTACTAAAACCTTAAGAGTGGGTTATTATCCTAATGCAGCCCCCTTTTGCTTTTATAATGTGAACAATCATTTAGTCGGATATGATATGGCCTTTGCTTATGAATTAGCTTACGATCTTGGCTGTAAATTAGAATTAGTGCCTCTCTCTTATAATAATGTCATTTCGGATATAGAAGGAAAGAAATATGATATTGCTATGTCTGCGTTAAGCATGAATGAAAAGAGACTAAGAAACTTGTCTTTTGCTAAATCTTATCTAGATGCAAGATTAATTTTGGTTACAGAAGAAAAAATGCGAAAAAGATTTTCTTCTATGGAAAAAATCCTTAATAATCCAGATTTAAAAATTGCCGTGCTTAAAGGATCTTCTTATGAACAAGTAGCTCATGAGAGCTTCCCTACCGACAGGATTATTTACTTGGACCACTTTGAAGAGTTTACTGTAAAAGGAAAACAGACAGCTTTACTATGGGAAGAACAGCAAGCTCTTGCATGGATTTTAAAACATCGAAATTATCGTATTGTAATTCCAAGTCCTGCAGTTGGAATAGATACTTTAGGTTATGCCATTAATACAGATAGTCCTAAGTTTCTCAACTACCTTAATCAATGGTTAGAGTTAAAAAACAACCAAGGATTTACAGAAAAGCAATATGATCTTTGGGTGAAAGGCAAAACAGAAATTGCAGCTTCTCAAGAAAAGCGCTGGTCTATTGTTCGAGATGTATTACATTGGATTAAGTAGCTAAGGCAAGTAAAATACTTGCCTTTAAAAATAAGATCTATTTTACTTTTGTAAGAAATATTTTTAGAGCATCTGCTTCTATTAGACCAGTAACTTGATCTATTTTTTTCCCCTTATGAAATAAAACTAATGTAGGAATAGAAGTAATCTCTAAACGAGCTGCTACGTTTTGAGCAGCATCAATATTTATCTTGATAAAATTCACCTCTTTTATTTCTCTAGCAACTTCTTCTAGAATAGGAGTTAATTGTCGACAAGGGCCACACCAATCAGCAAAAAAATCAATCAACACAGTCCCTTGACTTGTTTCTTTCTCAAAGTCGTTTTCTAATATTTCTTTTATAAATTCACTCATCTTATTTATCTCCTTATGATATGGAATCTATCAGGTTAAATCGCACTTGGGTTTTTAATCTAGCTTAAACTAAAAATCTCTTTTCGATATAATGTCTATCTTATGCGGTCATGGCGGAATTGGTAGACGCGCTAGATTCAGGTTCTAGTCAGGGCAACCTGGTAGATGTTCGAGTCATCTTGACAACAAAAAATTTCTTGAATAAGGATAATCTTGCTACTTTTTTTTAGACAACCAGAACACGAATTTTCTTCTGACATCTTATCTTAATCTTCTTATCCAAAACATAATAAATATAATAGAAAAATGGTTTTTTATTCGATATAAGGAAGCAGATGGATCCCACATTCACTTTAGATATAAAATAAAAGATTTAAAAAATCTTAGCTGTCTACTCAAAATATTCCATAATTGGGCAGAAGATCTTATGCAAAAAAAATGGATTAGAGAAGTTCAATTTGCTACTTACGATAGAGAAATAGAGGAAAAAGTTTAATTGATTTAGACGAAACTTTTTTCCAAATTGATTGAGAGTATGCTTTCTCTCTCTTAAATATTCTTGTATCAAAAAAGACGCAATTTCCTGATTACATTGTGACTTCTTTGAGTCTTATTTATCTTCTTAAAGGCTTTGGTTTATCAATGGAATAACAAAAAGCATTATTAAATCAGATGAACCTAAAAAAAGAACTTTTAGAAGGTTTCAGGGAATGGAAGTCTAAACTGACTTCTGCTATTTTCGATTTAAATCACAAGCATCCTGATTTAAGTAGAGAATCAAATCTTTTTTCCGAGATTTTTAGGAAAAGAGAAACCCAACAAAACGTTTATGCTGTTACTCTTCAAAAGAGTAACTATATAGAGGATATTTTACAAAGCCTTATGCATATGCATTGTAATCGAATTCTTGGAATAGATCTTTTACCGGAACAAAAATCCTATGTTTATGCTTACCATGCTCTTTCTACCTTTTCACTACAGAGTCATAGTAAAAACATCACAACTGCATAAAAATTCAACTTTTAAGGAGGCTCTCCTTTAGCGCCTTCCTCATACCAGGTACGTAAATTTTGTATAGACTCAGCTAGACGCTCTGTAAGAGTTTTTTGCGCTTGTTTTCTATCAAGGCCTTGAAATTCTTCATAAGAAATCGGACTGCCAAATACGCAAGCGGTTTTTCCCCACAATTTAGGAAGCTTTCTTTCTCGATTCCAAATAGAAAACGTTCCGTGAATATATGCAGGAATTACAGCTGTTTGAGAACGAAGAACTAAAAAAGCAACTCCAGATTTTAATTCTCCTAATCGATCTTCATAAGCTCTTGTTCCCTCTGGGAAAAGACTCACTTTTTTTCCAGAGGCTAAAAGCTCCTGTATAGCTTTAAAGGCTCTAATGTTACTTGTATCTCCTTGCACTGGATGAGAGTTCAATTTTCGAATCAAAGAGCCAAATAGAGCATATTTAAACAAGCTCTCTTTTGCTAAAAAATGCACTTCTTGCGGCCAAGAAATGGCTAAAATAGGGGGATCGTAAAACGATGTATGATTAGCTGCAATAATCGCAGCTTCTTTATACACGTGATTTAGTCCATACACCTTATGTCGATAAAGAAATTTAAAAAATACCCATGTGAAAAATACTACTATGCGATACAGAAAAGAAAGAGAATTATTAGATGCCCAACTAGGTTTTATCATGGGATTTTTTCAGGATATTTTTCTACGGTAAATTGAATAATTTGTTCAACCACTTCATTTAAAGTCAATGTAGAGGTATCAATTCTATAGGCATCTGGCGGACATTTTAAGGGAGCATTCAATCGATTAGAGTCGCAATGATCTCTCTTTAATAAATCTGCTAGCATAGATTGTCTAGCTAATTCTATTTCTTCTTTAGGATACTGGGCTAATAATTCAGCGAGACGTCTTTCTGCTCGGACACACGGATCAGCTGTTAAAAAAATTTTAATTTCAGCTTGAGGAAAAACAACAGTTCCCAAATCTCTACCTTCAAAAACAAAATCTCCTTCAATAGCATATTGTCTTTGAATATCCAATAATTTAGAACGAACACAATCTATAGCAGATACTTCTGATACATGAGAAGTAACAAGATAAGATCGAATCTCTTCTGTTACATCTTTATCTTCGACAAAATACTTTTTACTGTGCCCTTTTGTTTCTATTCTAAAAGAGAACTGATCAACTAGTTTTTTAAGCTCTTCTATTTGTTCAACTGCAACTTGAGATTTAAGAAAAAACCAAGTAAATGCTCGATACATAGCGCCCGTATCAAAATAAGTAAAATGCAATCTTTCAGCTACTTGTCTTGACACGCTTGTTTTGCCTGTTGCTGCAGGGCCATCGATAGTAATAATCATAATTTAATGCATCCGCAAAAAGAAATATACAATAGGTGTAGTAAATAGTAAAGAGTCTACCATATCTAAAACACCCCCCAGTCCAGGCAGAGCATTGCTATCTTTTACAGCAGCATCTCTTTTTAAAAGAGATTCCGCTAAATCTCCTATTTGCCCTAATATTCCAATTAACATCCCAAGCCATACTGCCTCTGAAAAAGAAAGATGAAACCACTCTGCTTGCATGTAAACAGCTAGTTTATGAATAGCTATGCTTGCACAAACAGCGCCAATAAATCCAGCAATTGCTCCCTCTACTGTTTTCTGAGGGCTTAAAGAAGGACACAATTTATTTTTTCCCCACAACCTTCCTACAAAATAAGCACCTACATCAGTAATTTTTGTAACAACAATCAAATATAAAAGCCACCAACGTCCTTCCTGAGGAAATCCCTGATGGGGATTAGGATAAAGGACTCCTAAGATTAAACTTAAAGGAACCGCTACATAAATAATCCCAAAAAATTCGATAGCAATCTCATTCAAAGCCCCTGTCACTCTTTTAAAGCGATGTATAAAAAAAGCAATAACGCCTAACGCTACAACTAAAATCGGCAGTTGAGGAAGATCGACAAAAACGAGCGATATATATAAAGCAATTACCTCCAAAATAGCTATAGCTATCATTAACCTCTTAGCTGGATGTCGTTTTTTAGCAATAGCCAGCTGCGCATATTCCCAAATCCCAATAGCAGAAATTCCCGCTACAAAAAACATTAATAAAAGACTAACAAAAGGCAAAGGGGAAAAAACAATTAATGTTGCAACACAAAGCCCTAATGAAATAGAGGTCATTAACCTAGAGCTTAAATCTGCCATTCTCTTTATGGTCATAGGCCTCCAAATCGCCTTTGACGTTGTTGAAATTGATATAAAGCTTTTATTAGCTCTTTCTCAGAAAAATCTGGCCATAAGATTTCTGTGTGATAAAATTCACTATAAGAAAGCTGCCAAAGCAAAAAATTGCTCTGTCTTTTTTCTCCGCTTGTACGAATGAGAAGATCTGGATCAGGCCAGTAAGAAGTATCTAAATATTGACCAATTAGTTGCTCATTAATTTCAGACTTGCTTAAACGTCCACTTTGAACATCCTCTACGATATTAACAAGAGCTCTTTTAATGTCATCTCTACCACCATAATTGATTGCTAGTACTAAATCAATTCGATTACAATTTTTAGTTGCTTGCTTTACATCGCATATAGTTTGATAAACATCTTTAGGTATTTTAGTAAGATCTCCAATTGTCTGCAACCGAACTTGTTCTTTAATCATTTTAAAACAAAATCTACGCAAATAAATTTTAAACAGATACATTAAACTATCTACTTCTTGCTGAGATCTTTGCCAATTTTCTGTAGAAAAAGCATAAACCGTTAATACTTTTATATTCCATTTAATTGCAACGGTTACAATATCAATGATTGTTTTTGCACCTTGCCAATGCCCCATCATAGCAGGCAAGCCATTTTTTTTAGCCCATCTCCTATTCCCATCCATGATGATTGCAACATGGCTTGGAAGCATGTTTTTATCTATAACTAAAAGATCTTCCAAAACGCTTGGAGCATTTAACGTCTGCATATAAAATTATTTTTTAAAGAATTGCTGTAAAAAAAGAGTGCTCTTTCGATCAGGGCCCACTGAGATCATGCTAATGGGGACATCTATTAATTCTGAAATCCGGTTAAGATAATAAACAGCTTTTTCTGGAAATTCCTCATAAGACGAAATCTGAGACGTTTCTTTTCTCCATCCTTCTAGCACTTCATATATAGGCTCAACTCTTGCTAAATCTTCAATTAAAGGAGGAGGAGATTCTAAAATAACCCCATCTAAGCGATAGTGAGTACAAATTTTAATCTCATCTAATGTATCTAAAATATCCAATTTGGTTAAAGCCATTGAGTCAAACCCATTTAACCCTGCAGAATAACGAACTAGACAAGCATCAAACCAACCCATACGCCTTGTTCTTCCTGTTGTTGTTCCTATTTCACGTGCTTTAGACACAACAAACATTTTCTGCTCTTCTTCCGTAAAAACAGTCGGCAAAGGCCCTTCCCCTACACGCGTTGTGTATGCTTTTACCACACCAAGAACATGATCTATCTTTGTTGGGCCAATTCCAGCCCCTGTAGCAACACCAGATGCAATCGTATTAGAGGAAGTTACATAAGGATAAGAACCAAAATTATTATCTAAAAGAGCACCCTGAGCTCCTTCAAATAATACTTTTTTTCTCATTTTGAGAGCTTCAGCAACCCATTCTTCAACAGGAGCTATAAAAGGTTTTAACTTAGCTGATAGCTGATAACACTCTTCTAATAAAGAATCCAATAGCATCGGTTCTTGTTGGAAAATGTTCTGTAATTCTTGGTTTTTTGAAAAAAGAGTGGTTTTTAGTCTTTGCTTTAAAATATCTGGTCTCACAAATTCTGCTAATCGAATCCCTGTTCGGCTAATTCGATCCGCATAACAAGGCCCAATCCCTTTTCCTGTGGTTCCAATAAATTGATCTTTCTTTTGCTTTTCATACAACTTATCTAGTAGTTTATGATAGGGGAAAATCACATGAGCATAATTAGACAGCCACAACCTACCTGTAAAATCAATCCCTTCTTTTTTTAAACAATCTACTTCTTCTAAAAAAGAACCTGGATCAATCACAGTGCCCCCTGTAATCAAACACTGTGTATTAGGATGTAAAATACCTGATGGAATTAAATGAAACCGAATCTCTTGAGAATCTCTTAAAATAGTATGCCCTGCATTGTTCCCCCCTTGAGCTCTAACGACAAAGTCCGCTGACTTTGCCAATATATCAGTAATTTTTCCTTTCCCCTCATCTCCCCACTGAGCCCCCACAACAATAATGCTAGACATATTTCAAAACCTTTCCAAGTCGCAATTGTGTATTTTTAATAAAAAAGAAGAGTGTAGCAAATGCTTGATTTGAATTGATAATTTTTCTGTAAAAACATGACTCGTCTTAAACAGACTGGTAGAAACAGATCTATTTCTCAAAAATGGTATTTTTTAGCAGCCATTTTTAAGTATGAATCAAGGTTTATAGCAATTACAAGCACATACGTAATGAATGTTTTTTAAATTCACATTATAAATAACTGCAGATGACTCTTGAATAAAAAAAATACTTAAAAAGCGTCTATCTTTAAAATAAATCATTTGCATGCATTTTTAAACTTTAGATATCATAAAAAATTCTTTAATAGACAGAATCGAGCACTATCCGTATTCTAAATCTGTTAAAATCTTTTAGATCTCAATTGGGAATTTACATGAAAAAGCAAAAAAAATGGCAGCTATATCTAATCTTTGTTGTTATTGCTCTTACCGTATACAATATATTGCCTACTGTTTTTTATTATACTAAACCTTTAAATCAACCTATCGAAGAGAAAAGAGCAGATCAAATTGCCGTCTCTATCTCTGAAAGAGTCAATCAACTTGAGGAAGAAGCAGAACAATGGCTGTATTCCTTTTGCAATCTGATCAAGGTAAAACCACAAGCATTAACTCTTGATTCTAGGCAACCTCAACTCATTACAGTTTCTTTTAAAAACACAGAAGAAGCTAACCTATTTCGCACTTATTTGCCTAGAGCTGGTCAACTGATCCCTTTTCTACCTGCTCAGTTATTTTTACATGAAGATACCGATACAAATAGCAGAACGGTTGTTGTACAAAGACGCATTCCTATCCATTTTAATACCCAAACCGATTATCAATTCTCTGATAAGTTGGACTCCCTAGGGAAACCAACTCCCTTTTATGAGAAAATTGTTCAAGATCGTGCTCTACAAGTAGCCTCTTCTATTGCCGGATCCACACAAAATGCTCTTTACCTGCAAAATGCTTTAAAGCAAACAGACATGGTTCAAGAAGATCAGTTTGTACAAATTGCTAAAAATATTCTTAGTTTTACCAATGTATATGAGGAGAGTTCTTTAATCACTAAGCGCTACTTTGCTAGCTTTACTCAATGTAATCTAGACGATCGCTATAGTTTTATGCAAAGCTGGATTCACAGCCTAGATTCTCTACAAACAAAACTCTTAAAAGAAAGAGAGCAGCTGCAAAATAAAGGAGCACAATCGGAAAAAACAGCTATATTTTTAACTACTGTAGAACAGCAAAGACTCGAATCCTTAAATGATAAAACCCAAGCTCTCAAGCAAGCTACCCAAATTATCAAAAAACATGTAGATCTATTTGTTGCAGCTAAAAATCCTTTGTCTTATGAAGCTTTGCGAAAAGATTTAACCTATCATAATACCCAAACAATTGCTCTAGAAGGCTATAACCCTTTTATTAAAAGCATTTCTATTGATTGGAGTCAGGAAAAAATCTTTTTAGATCTTTATGAAGATATAGAAACAATCAGAGAAAAAAGCCTACAACCTTCTTATCTAGTAGATCAAGCAGATCAGTTGATGTACAATGAAATCGCTTTCATCTCAAGGTCATCAGATGAGATAATTTCCCCTTTCCAAGGCCGCTTTGAAATCAAATTAAATCAATTAGCTGATAGCAAAAGTTTTCTTGCTATGAATTTAGGCCAAGTTGCACATAAAATGTCTTTCCAAATTAAAGAAACGCTCTTACGCTTCTGGCACCCCATTCATCCTGATCTACAACGCAATGTGTTGCCTATTTACGACTACGATACTTACAAAAATCTTCCACCTGCAGAACAAAAACTAGCTCTAGTTGTCTATGCACCAGCTAGTTATGATACAGACCCTGTACCAGGATTTCGTGCTCACTCTATTTATGTAGTCGCTAAGGGAATGGATAAAATTTTATCACGATTACAGAATGAAGGTCAATCCACTCAGACTAATCAATTTATTCAAGATTTTAATCAGCTCCGTGAAATTTTACAAAAGAGCGGTTTTGTAGATTATTCTACAGCAGGTTATGCCTTTGACCCTGAATTTAGTCAGGATCTGATTTTTGAACAGGAGAATTACTATCAAACCCTGCTAAAATCAACAAGAGAAAATTTTAAAGTTTCTGGAACAAAACGTTTTGCCATATTAGAGTTTACTAATCTTGAACAAAGGCTACTTACTGAAAATAAAATTCTCAATCAAATGCATGAAGACCTACTTAAATGGCGAGATGATTACTTTGCTGCCCAAAATCAGGCTAGAGGCTTTACTAAATACGATGTACCAAAGCCTATTTATAACATTTATTGGAATAATTTCTGTTTAAGCTTAAAAAAATATTTTAGAGGAGATGATCGTAAGATTTTGCATTGGGGATTAGATCTCTCCGGAGGTAAAACCGTTCAGCTAAAGCTCGTTGATCATAATGGAAAAACAGTAGTAGACCCGATAGATGTTAAACAGGGAATCAATGAATTATATGCTCGTATAAACAAAATGGGCGTATCAGAGGTAAATATTCGTCAAGAAGGCAACACTATTGCAATAGATTTTCCGGGTGCACAAGGGTTATCAGCTAGTGATCTCGTAAAATCCTCTACGATGTATTTTCAAATAGTTAATGAAAAATTCAGTTCGAATAATTCAGAGTTAGCTGATGCTACACAAAAATTTTTACAAGAAATTTGGAATGAAGCTGTAGTTACTAACTGCAAAGATATTGAAGATATTCATCTCATTGCAAGCAAACATTTATATGGTGATTCTCTGGATTCAGAATTGGTACAGCCTCGTTCTGAATCTGCTAAAACACTTTATGCAAATGGTTTGCGTTTTTCTCTTAATAGTTCTATAAATAGCAGTTTTAATGAGACTTATTCTAAAATTGCCATGCTTAGGGGAAGTGACTTTACCAGCTGGAATGGACAAACTCATCCTTTACTTATTGTATTTCGCAACTTTGCTTTAGAAGGTTCTAATTTAGAAGATATTCATGCCTCTTATGATCCTTCGAAAGGAAACTTCCTTGCATTTTCCGTTAAAGGCTCCTTCATCGACAAATCAGGAAATAGGGAATCTCCCCGAGACAATCTACTAGCTTGGACCTCTCAGTTCTCTAAAGAAAAAATTCAAAGCACCTCTAAAGAAGCTTTTTCTGCAGGAAGAGGCTGGCGCATGGCTGTTATTCTCAATGGCTCTGTAATTAGTTCTCCTACTTTAGATTCAGAACTAAAAGACAGTGGGATGATCACTGGAAGCTTTACTCAAAGAGAAATTAGCCAATTAGAAGCTGATCTTAAAGCGGGTTCTTTAAGCTTTACTCCCCATATTCTTGCTGAGAAAAATGTATCTCCAGAGCTAGGAGTTAAAGAGAGAATACAAGGCATTATCGCAACCATGATTGCCTTATCTCTTGTTATATCAGCTATGGTAAGTTACTATCGCTTTGGTGGAATGATTGCTTCAATCGCTGTCATTTTTAACCTATTGATTCTATGGGCTACATTGCAAAACCTACAAGCTACTTTGAGTTTAGCTGGAATTGCAGGGATTATTTTAACAGTTGGTATGGCAGTTGATGCAAATGTTTTAGTCTTTGAAAGAATTCGTGAAGAGTTTCAGGCAACAGGTCGTATTGCTATGGCTATTCATGCGGGCTATCGTAAAGCTTTTTCTGCAATCCTAGACTCTAACGTCACTACAATTATTGCAGCTTTAGTTCTGCTGAATTTTGATTCAGGGCCTATTAAAGCTTTTGCTGTTACCATGATTATTGGAATCCTCTCTTCTATGTTCACCGCACTTTTCATGACACGTTTTTTCTTCTCTAAATGGATAGAGAATCCCAATCATAAACAACTGAACATGTTAAATTGGTTTAAAACAAAAGATTTTAATTTCTTTAAATATGCAAAACTCGCATTATTTCTTTCTTTTTTCGTGATTCTTATTGGCTCTTTTATGCTAATTGCTCAAAGAAATACTATTTTTGGTATGGATTTTAGAGGAGGTTATGCGCTTACCGTTGAACTAACTCCCAATACAGAAAACAACTACAGACAATCTGTAGAAAAAGCTCTTACATATGCTGGCGCTGCAAACAATGAAGTGCAAATACGAGAGCTTACTCCCCATAATCAGGTTCGTATCTTTTTAAGTAGGAGTTTACAGGAAGAGGGCCATCCTTTTGTAAATCTGCCTCTTGAATATCCTTTAAAAGAATCTAATTACCCTTATCAAACCAACCCGAAAATTGTGTGGGTTGTGCAATCATTAGAAAAATCAGGAATTTCATTAACACCCTCTAGCCTGCAAACTTTAAATAAGCAATGGACAGAGGTAAGCGGACAGCTCTCCGATACAATGCGTAACAATGCATTGATTGGAATTAGTATTGCTATGCTATGTATTCTTATATACATTACTATCCGATTTGAGTTTAACTATGCAATTAGTGCTATTCTATGTTTAGCCCATGATCTATTATTTACTTTATCAGCTATTGCCATCTTACATAAATTACATATTCCCATTCAAATTGATCTAAATACAATTGCAGCTCTTATGACCATAATTGGATATTCTTTGAATGATACAATTATCGTTTTCGACAGAATTCGAGAAGACATGCAATTTATGCGTAAAATGAGCTTAATTGACATCATGAATCACTCTTTGAATGTAACTTTGAGTAGAACCCTCATGACATCAGGAACTACCTTGCTTGTACTAGTTCCTCTGTTATTCCTAGGAGGATCTACTTTGTTTGGTTTTTCTTTAGTTATGGTTATTGGCGTTATTTTTGGAACTCTATCATCATTGTTCATTGCAGCTCCTCTGATGAAGTTTTTTTACGAATGGGAATTACAGAAGTTAAGCAAAATGAAATTAAATGAGCGATAGGATACATGCATGATATTAAACTACTGCGATCCTATATGGGTTTACCCCAAAGTTGATCCAGAATGGCATAAAACAATTATTAAAGAGTTTAGCATTCATCCTGTTACAGCCTATGTTCTAGCTTCTAGAAATTTTAAAACTTTAGAAGAAATACATGATTTTTTATATGCTAAACTCCCCCATTTGTTTGATCCTGATCTTTTCCCTGATATGGATAAAGCAGTACATCGAGTACTGCAAGCTCTTTCTGAGAAAGAAAATATTCTCATCTATGGAGATAATGATGTCGATGGAATTACAGCAGCAGCTCTTTTAACAGAATTTTTAAGATTTATTGGTGGAAATGTTTTTTTCTACATACCTAACCGCAATTCACTTAAACAAAGTTTAATTCTTGATGCTATTGACTTTGCTCTACAAAAAGAATGTAAGTTAATTATTACAGTAGACTGCGGTATTACTTCTGCTAATGAAATTGAAGAAGCTGTTAAAAAAAAAATCGATGTAATTGTAACAGATCACCATGAACCCACGGCAAAATTACCTCACTGTATTGCTACGTTAAATCCCAAATTATTTAATAGCACTTATCCCAATCGAAATCTTACTGGTGTAGGAGTTGCTTTCAAATTAGCTCATGCTATCACAAATACTCTGATTGCAAATGGTTCTATTAGTCCTACAAAAATCGATCTGAAACGCTATTTAGATTTAGTTGCTCTAGGTACAATTGCTGATATGGGTTCTCTTCTGGGAGAAAATAGAATTCTTGTGCGTTATGGCCTACGTCAAATGCGAAAAACCAGAAGAATTGGCCTAGCCAAACTATTTTCTATTTGTAGTCTTAAGCTAGGAGAGATTACTCCTATTGATATTGCTTCTAAAGTAGCTCCCCGCCTCAACAGTTTGGGAAGAATCGCAGATCCTCTCAAAGGTGTAGAGCTTTTATTGATTAGAGATGCTAATGCAGCAGAATCCTTAGCAAAAGAGTTAGACTTAAATAATATTGAAAGACAAAAAATTGAAAGACGTGATTCTGAAGATGTAGAACAATATATTTTACGCAACCCTCAAATACTTCACCAAAAAGCCATTGTCATTTCTTCTAACAAATGGCACCCCGGAATCATTCCCATTATTACTGCTCGCATTGCTAAACAATATAATAGACCAACTGTAGTTATTTCTATTGATCAAGGATTAGGAAAGGGCTCTATAAGAACAATCCCTGAATTTCCTCTTTTACAACATTTACGTGAAAACAGTGATCTCTTAGAAAACTTTGGCGGCCATGATTTTGCAGCAGGCCTTACTATTAAGGAAGAAAATATTTCTACTTTTAAAGAGCAATTTATAAAAGCTGCTAATCTTTACCTTAAAGATCAGGATATCATTGCTAAAATCTATTTAAATGCAAATATCCAATTTGGAGATTTAACCTTTGATTTTATGGAGTCCTTTAATTTGCTTGAGCCTTTTGGAAACGAAAACCCTGCCCCGATTCTCTATTGCGATGCAAAACAGATTTGGCCTCCAAAAATCGTTGGCAAAACCCACCTTAAACTCTATCTTGAACAACAAGATCGCATGCTAGAAGGTATTGCTTTTGGAATGGCAGACAAGAGACAACGTCTACTTAAGAAAAAATTAATGTTACATATTGCATTCACCCCTCATATTAATAACTTCTTAAACAAGTCAAGTATCCAGTTACAAATTCGCGATTTTCAACTTGCTAACTTTCCTTAAAAATACAAACGCATCTCATGATATTGATGCGTTTGTTTTGAATTTTCTAATAAGTCAGGAAGCGTTCTCATCTATATTAGAAATCATTTTATTCAGATAACAACTTTGATATTGCTTAATATTATCAATATGTACAATCCATGCAGATCCTTTACGACAGGCTTTTAATAGGCCGATACGCGTTGCATAGTAAATTTTTTGGTAAGGCACTTTTAATAACTTAGCTGCCTGTTGAATGGAATAATATCCTTTTTTATTATCAAATAGCAGCTCCCCATTATGCATAGATTTAGAACGAGAATATTTCATTTTTTTATATTGGTCTAAATCTTCTATGTCGATAATCCAACGAGTTGGATTCTTATAAGCTTTTAACTTTTTTTGTTTAATCGCCACATAAATAGCTTGACGTGTCACTTTATTAATTTTTGCCGCTTCTGACAGCGTTACAAAAATTTTTTTTTCTTCTGCACATTCGGTTGAGTTCATAAAGACACCTCTAATTTATAGTTATAATTAATTATAAAAAGCACATATTATTTTGTTAAAAGTAAAAAAATTATCTTTACTGATACTTTAATTTTAAACTAAACAGTGAATATTATAAAAAGATAATTAACATTTTATCTTTATATATTCTATTTTTTAGAAAAACAAAAAAATCATGATTAAATAAAAATTTAAATCTTTTGAAAGCAAATCAATTTAGTAGCTCCTAAGTGTATCTTAAGCGTTTTTTAGTCCATAGCAAAAACAATCTTATTTATTTCAACAAATTTTTGTTTTTTAACAGAGTCATAAATTATATGTATATAAAAAATTAAATTTTAATAAAAACAGTATCAATTAAACCAAATAAATATATATAATTAAATTTAAAACATAAACTTTTATAATAAATAATCGCTAAAAAACCCTAGATACCTGATAGTTCAAAATGGAATAAAAACAAACAATGTTTTTTTATGAATGAATCATTCAAAGATATTTAATATAAAATAAAAAATTTATTTAAAAATAGACGGTTTAATAATTTTAAACAGATAAAATTACTTATAATTATTTTATTACTAACATAACTATAATACAAAGCTTTGCTTTCTATTTTAAATAATTACTTTCATACACAACAAAACTCTTGGAATCTAGAATTTGCTCCCGCAGACTTAAAAGATAATGAATCTATAAAACTAAGAAACAACCATAAATTTATACTTAAGGCTATAGAACTGGATCCTTGATCATTATCATACGCTTGTGAAGAGCTGAAGAACAATAAAGACCTTGCTCTTGCTGCTGTGCAAAAAAACAGTTTATCTCGATTATTCGTCTTTCATAAAAAATTTAAGAATAGCCCAGATATTATACACGCTGCTTTGTGATAAATTCTCGGAATATAATAGATTAAATAGCTGATCTTAGTTCCGTAACTTTCTAGTAAAAAAAATAAAAACCACTAAGTTTAAGCACTTAGTGGTTTTTATAAAAACTTCATAGGAACTCTCGAATCATGAGATTCAGATTTAAGTTTATACAGCTTCGAAACGATGTACTTTTTTATTCAGATAGTTTTCTCGATATTCTTTAATATCATCTACGTGAACTACCCAAGCAGCTCCTCTGCGATGTGCTTTCATGAGTCCTACGCGCGTTGCATAGTATACTTTTTGAGCAGGCACATTTAATAGTTGAGCAACTTGATTAACGGAGTAAAACCCTTTATGGTTATCAAATAAAAGCTCTCCGTTATACATCGATTTCGTACGGGAATACTTTCCATTACGATACAGCTCAAGATCTGCAAGATCAATTGTCCATCTTGTCGCGTCTTTTTTAGCTTTAAGCTTTTTTTGCTTAATCGCTACATAGATTGCTTGTCGTGTTACATTGTTGATCTTAGCCGCCTCTGTAATCGACACAATCTTCTTACTTGAAGAATTTAATTCCTCTAATCCGCTTTGGATTTCTTTTCTTTCCATTTATATCCTCCAAAAAATCAAGATATCTTTTATCAAACTGAAGCACTCATCAACTGCAAAAACCAATAACTAATAAATTAGAGGCGCTATTTGATTAAAACTAGTAATTAAACTATTTTATTTGTCACTTCGAACAATTATTATGGCATATAAATGAATTGAAATCAAGCATATATTAATTTTTTTAATTAGAATAGCTATTAGAAAAACAGAAATAGACAATTGTTTTTTCTAGCCATAAACTTTAACTTTGTCATAAGCTAAAATTATAGAATATTAAATAAATGTTTTTATTATACTTAAAATCAAAGACTTAAATGATGCTTCGCTTTCTACTTATATGCGCATTAATTGTTAAACTAATAGGCTTAGAAGCAGTAGAACCCCCTAAATTAACAGCTAAAGAAACAAAGTTAAAAACAGAAGAAATTTTAAAAGCTCATGTTTCTTATCAACAGTTGAGTCCTGAACTCATTAAAAGGGCCCTTAAAAACTACTTAGAAGAGCTAGATCCTCTAAAAACTTATTTCCTTGATTGCGAAATAGTTAAGTGGATAGATCCTTCAGAGAAACTCCTTAGAACAGCATTAGAGGAATACGCGTTAGAAAAATTTACTGTTTTTGAAGAAATACACCAGCAAATGCTACTAGCTATTGATAGAAGAAATTCTCTAGAAAAGCATCTGGAAGATACCCCCCTTCCTGAAGATGTTTCTCACTTAGAATTTAAAGATGTTACATGGGCAAAAAATGTAGAAGCATTAAAAGATCGCCTATTGCGAATTAAATCATTGCAACTTCGTACCGCAACAAAAATAGACCCAGATATTCGCGATCGGTTTATGCAAAGATTAATAAAAAGAAGACTCTGTCGGGAGAACGATTTAAAAGGAAAAACAGATCAAGAAAAACAACGCATTATTCTATCCTATGTTCTTAAATCCATAAGCTCAGCTTTAGATTCTCAAACCATCTATTTTACTCCTGCTGAAGCCAGCCAATTTATGATTCAAGTGCAACAACGGTTATTTGGAATTGGAGCGCAATTAAGAGATGATCTTAATGGGCTTACAGTAGTGCATATTCTAGAGAAAAGCCCAGCTAGCCTTCCTGATAAACTAAAAATTGGAGATCGGATTGTCGCTGTCAACAACGAACCAATTATAGGTTTGGAAATCATAGAAGCTGTAGAACTTATTCGAGGTCCTCAAGGATCTTCTGTAATTTTAACAGTGCTACGCGAGGTAAAAGAGGGAGAAAACCTTAAAGAAAATAAGCTAGAAATTGAGCTTATTCGCGGAGAGATTGTTTTAAAAGAATCCAGATTAGAAACACAGATAGAGCCTTATGGTAATGGTGTAATTGCCATCTTACATCTATTTTGCTTTTATCAAGACAATCACAGCAGTTCTGCAACTGATTTAGCTAAAGCCATAGAGGAGATTAAGAAGAACCATCTTTTAAAAGGCGTCATTCTCGATCTGCGTAATAATGCAGGAGGCCTGTTAACTGAGGCTGTGGCCGTGAGTGGTTTATTTCTTTCAAAAGGGATTGTTGTTTCTATTAAGGATAATCAAGATAAAGTTTTTCACTTACGCAACTTAGAAAATAAAAAAGAGTGGGATGGTCCATTAATTGTCCTCACTAATCGTATGAGCGCTTCCTCTTCGGAAATCGTAGCACAAACTCTTAAAGACTATGGAAGGGCCATTATTATAGGTGATCCTGAAACATTTGGAAAAGGAACTTTTCAAACTTTCACTCTAGAATGCAATAATTTTGGTAAGGTAAACCCTAAGGGAGAGTATAAAGTAACTAGAGGGAGATATTATACAGCCTCAGGGAAAAGCCCTCAGCTTGTTGGAGTGGCAAGTGATATTGTGCTTCCTGGAGTATTATCTGAATTAGAAATTGGCGAAAAATATTCCAAGTTTCCTGTAGAAACAGATCATATTGAATCTCATTTTGAAGACAACCTTGCTGATATTCCTTTTATCCATAAGCAAAGGATTAGCAAACTTTACCAAGAAGATAGGCAGTCTGTTCTACCTATTAAAAACTTAAATCTTTTGAAAAAAAATGCAGAGCTGCGAGTTGGTACTAACAAAAACTATCAAAATTTCTTAAAAGAACTAGCAAAGAAAGATGAATTGGGAGAGCCTACTTTATTCTTTGGTTTAAATGATTTGCAATTAGAAGAAACAATTAAAGTAATGAAAGATTATATTTTATTAACAGAAAAAGAAAAAATCTTTGTAGCTCCAGCAGCTTAAAAAGCTTTAGTTAGAAAATGCTTGCCTTCTATTTATTAATAGTGAAAAATTATTCTTTCTAAACCTCTTTTATTTAAGTAAAAAATGAAAAAAGTACGCGTTCGCATTGCGCCATCTCCTACAGGAGATCCTCATGTAGGCACTGCATATATGGCCCTTTTCAATTATATTTTCTCTCATCATTTCGATGGGGAATTTATTTTAAGAATTGAAGATACAGACCAAACCCGCTCTAGACTAGACTATGAAAAAAATATTTATGAAGCTCTTCAATGGATAGGTATTAAATGGAACGAAGGACCCGATATTGGAGGATCTTTTGGGCCTTACCGCCAGTCAGAGCGTACTGGTATCTATCGCAAATATTGCCAACTATTAATAGAACAAAAAAAAGCCTATAAATGTTTTGCTACACCCCAAGAACTCTCTGAAATGAGGGAAATAGCAGGAAAACGGCTAGGTTATGATCGTAGATATCGTAACTTAAGCGCTGAAGAGATTGCTATACGAGAGAAGGAAGGACAGTCTTATGTAGTTCGCCTTAAAATCCCTTTATCTGGTGAATGTGTCTTTGAAGATGCGGTTAAAGGGCGAATCAGCTGTCCTTGGGCTGATATAGATGATCAGATTTTGCTCAAATCTGATGGGTTTCCTACCTATCATTTAGCAAATGTAGTTGATGATCATCTCATGAACATTTCTCATGTAATCAGAGGAGATGAATGGATGAGCTCAACACCTAAACATATCTTTCTCTATGAAAGCTTTGGGTGGACTCCTCCTGTGTTTATGCATATGCCTTTGCTTTTAGGCAAAGATGGTAAAAAACTATCAAAAAGAAAAAACCCGACCTCTATCTTCTACTATCGAGATAGCGGATATCTACAGGAATCTTTTATCTATTTCTTTAGCCTAATGTGCTATAGTATGCTAAACGACAAAGAAATCTATAGTTTAGAAGAAATTATCCGTGAGTTTGAACCCTCTCGTATTGGTACTTCTGGGGCCTATTTTGATATTCAAAAGTTAGATTGGCTTAACCAGCAATACTTGATTAATACCGTCCCTGAGGTTGCTCTATGGGAACGGATCAAGGAGTGGTCATTCAATGACGCTTTTATGCAAAAACTGATGCCTCTTTGTCATACACGCATGAAAACCTTTGGTGATTTCATGCAGCTTTGCGACTTCTTTTTCCTTAATCACCTTGTCTATACAGATGAATTGCTCTGTCCTAATCAGTTGACAAAAGAAAAAAGCGCCTCTCTTTTACAGACAATGATTTGGAGTATGGATGCACAGGAAAATTGGAAACGCCCAGGGATTGAAAAAGCTTCTCATGAGGTTTCTGAGAAATTTGACATCCATCATAAAAAAATGATCATTCCCTTATTGTATGGAGCCATTACAGGAAAGCGCCATGGACTGCCTTTGTTTGACTCTGTAGAAATTCTAGGTAAAGATAGAGTGCGCGCTAGATTGCTAAATGCTATCCAATACTTAGGTGGGCTTTCTAAAAAAAAATCAGATCTCTTGAGAAAAGCATGGTATACAAAAGATTATAGGTCTTTATAATTAATGAGCGCTTTCATAAGAGGATTGTTCAGATGTATCTGAGATAATATAATGGCGTTGATAGCCACTATCTCCTGTACATCCACAAAGAAGCCCCAAGGATATTCCCAAAATAAAATACTGTATTTTCATAACAACCTTTTGATTTTTATGCCTATTCCCAAAGATTCTTCCGTTTGCAACCAGCTATACTCTCAAAAAAATCCAGCATTTATCTCTATTTCAGAGCGTATACTCTTAACAAAACCTGAGTCAACAAAAAAGACATTTCATCTTGTCCTAGATATCCGAAATACCGCTATTACCTTTAAACCAGGCGATGCTATTGCCATTTATCCTGAAAATGATCCCCTTATAGCATTAGAAGTCTCCGAATTCCTAAAACAAGATCTAAAGCAACAAGTATACTATGCTCGGACTAATAAAACCCTTTCTTTATATGATCTCTTAGTTAAAGAGAAAAACATATCTCGCTTGACCTCTAACATGTTAAAAACATTTTGTTTCTATACACAAAACTCTCCCCAAAAAAAATGGTTGGAAGAACTATTACATCCTCAATCCAAAGAGCAGTTAGTCCAGTATTTAACCCAAACTGATTTAATAGATTTTTTAAAAATATATGATATCACAAATACTCCTCTCGAAAAATTTTGTGAAAACCTCTCCCCATTATTACCAAGATTTTATTCCATTGCCTCTTCTCAACTAGCTCATTCAGATCGCTTAGAACTAACCATTGTTTTAGTGGAAATAAAAAAAAATAATCGTATTCAATATGGGACAGGCAGTCATTTTTTATGTAACTTAGCCAAGTTAAAAGAGACTAAGCTAGCTGTTTACATACAACCTGCTACAGACTTTACTATTCCAGAAGATCCTACAGCTCCCGTAATTATGGTAGGATCAGGAACTGGAGTAGCTCCTTTTAGAGGCTTTATTCAGGAAAGGCTTATTAAAGAACACACAGGGAAAAACTGGTTATTTTTTGGGGAAAGAAATCGAAAGCACGATTTCTTTTATCAAGATTTTTGGGAAAGTCTAGTTGCAACAAAAAAGCTTAATCTCGATCTAGCTTTTTCTCGTGATCAAGAAGATAAAGTCTATGTGCAACATAAACTTCTTATGCAAGCTCCAGAGATCTGGCATTGGCTTAAAGAAGGTGCCTACTTCTATATCTGTGGGGATGCAAAACAGATGTCTAAAGATGTAGAGAAGGCTTTAGAACAAATTATTTGTAACCAAGGAAGATTGTGCCAAGAAGAATCCTTGATGTATATCAAAACCCTTAAACAGCAAAAACGCTATGTGAAAGAAGTGTATTAACATTCCATCGTTGTAAGAGTGCAAAAACACTGTAGACCATCACCACATCCAAAATCTGTTAACCCATCACCAGAAGTTACTGTAATCCCTACCTGATTGGTTTTTAGTTGCATCACTCTTCCAATAGACTGACGCATCTCATCAATGCGGTTTTGTAGCCTTGGCCTTTTGCCTTCAATGGCAAGAGCTACGTGTTGTATTTTTTGTTTTCCTAGTGTTTCTAAGGCATGTTCCAGATAGATCTGGGAATCGGTCACTCCTTCTTGATGACAGAGTTTAACAGCAATATCCCCTAAAACCGCAACACCTGTAATAGAAGTAATCGCGTTACAAATAGCATGAAATACTACATCTCCATCTGAATCTGCATCTAAACCAGGAACTTCTGGAAAAATTAATCCTCCAATGATACAGGGCTTGATAGCCTCTGAATCTAAAAATCGATGACTATCTTGACCAATCCCTACACGTATACAAGACATTTTTATCCTCCAATTATAGTTTGTATTTTTTTCCCTTTTTCATGTCGTGTAATAGCTAGCTGAATTAGTTGATCGATGAGTTGAGAATAGGAAAGCCCACTGATCTCCCATAATTTAGGATATATACTAACTCGCGTAAATCCAGGAATAGTATTGATCTCATTGACTAAGAGCTCTTGATTTTTTGTTAAAAAGAAGTCCACTCTTGCCATGCCCGCACAACATAGGGTTCTAAAAACGGTCATTGCCATTGTTTGAACATGTGCAATCTGCTCTTGAGAAAGAGAAGCTGGAATGTGTAATTTAGCTCCTTTGGCATCTAGATATTTTGCTTCGTAGGAATAAAACTCATGTAAAGGCTCTATTTCTCCTGGCAAAGAGGCCAGCAGATCTTCATTTCCTAAAACAGCACATTCGATTTCTCTTCCTTGAATGTACTTTTCTAGCAAAATTTTGCGATCATATAAAAAGGCTTTTTTGATGGCTAAGAAATAGGTTCCTTGATCTCTCACCTTAGTTATTCCCACAGAAGATCCTGTATTGGCAGGTTTTACAAAGAAAGGACAACCTAATCGAAGAATAACTTCTTCAAAAGCAGGAATCTCTTGGTAATCATGTAGACAAATAAAAGGGGCTACAGGGATACCAGCTTGTTGCAAAAGACGTTTCATAACATCTTTATCCATACCAATAGCAGACCCAAGCACACCAGCTCCTACAAAGGGAATATTTGCTAATTGCAATAATCCTTGTATCGTTCCATCTTCTCCATATGCTCCATGTAAAATAGGGAAAATCACATCCAAATCTAAACTTTTTTGTAACTTAGAATCTTTGTAACTCACAATCTGTTTACATTCTTCCAGAGGGACAATAGCTAATTTCTCTGTGAAATTCTCTAATATTGCATTAGAAAAAACCATCTTCCTTAAAGTTTCCTGCGTTTCTAGATGCCACTGCCCTCGTTTATTAATACTTATTAAAATCGGCTCATATTTTTCTAGATCTAGTGCTTCAAGGATATTTTTTGCTGAAATTAAAGAAATCTCGTGTTCTGTTGACTTGCCTCCAAAAAGAAGACCTACTCTGACTTTCTTTTTCATAATTTTACCTTAATTACAACTGTTATGCTATGAGAGATCTTTATTTCTCAATAGCTATTTTACGCTATCAACTTTGATAAAATCTTACAATTAAGGACAAACATTTGACAAAACGATCTATTCCTCCTATTCTTGAAGTTTACTCAAAGGCTTATAGATATGCTAAAAATCACAGGGAATCACCCCCTCAAAGGTCAAGTAAAAGTAGCAGGCGCAAAAAATTCGATCACTAAACTTTTAGTAGCCTCTCTTTTATCCAATAAAAAATGTATTTTTCATAATGTACCAGATATTTCTGAAGTAGAAATAACGGTTGCGCTTTGTCAAGAAATTGGATCTCAAATCGCCTGGGATCGCTCAAGAGGAATTATTGAAATTATCACACCAGAGCTCAAAAGCTGTTATATTCCTCAACGCTTTTCTGGTTCTAACCGAATCCCTATTTTAATGATTGGAGCTCTTTTAGGCCGCACTGATGAAGATATTATCGTTCCAACAGCTGGTGGATGTAATATTGGTAAAAGACCTATTGATTTTCATATTCACGCATTAGAGAAACTAGGCGCGCAGATTGAATATCGCCGCATGAAAAAAGAAGGGGCATATTTTGCAAGAGCACATCATGGCCTAGTAGGAAATATCATTACTCTACCTTACCCTTCTGTAGGGGCTACAGAAAACACCATTCTATCCGCTGTTAGTGCAAAAGGCACAACCGTTATTAAAAATGCAGCCATAGAACCAGAAATCGTTGATTTAATGCTCTTTTTACAAAAGTTAGGGGTAACCATTGAAATGGATGTAGACCGTACAATTCGCATCCAACAGACTAAGGTTTTTTATGAAGTAGAACATACAGTTGTTCCAGATCGCACAGAGGCCGCTTCTTTTGCTCTAGCGGCTATTAGTACAAAGGGAAGAGTTCTAGTAGAAGGAGCCCAACACCAACCGATGATTTCTTTCTTAAATAGACTACGCGAGGTAAATGGAGGCTTTGAGGTGAAAAAAAATGGTATTGAATTCTTCTACAATGGCCCTCTACGCGGTGGCATTCATTTAGAAACGGATGTGCATCCAGGGTTTCTAACCGATTGGCAACAACCCTTTGTCGTATTATTAACTCAAGCACATGGAGCCTCTGTTGTACATGAAACCGTTTATGAAAATCGCTTTGGATATATAAAAATATTAAAAACCATGGGAGCGGACATCCAACTGTTCACCCAGTGTTTAGGAGGTCGCTTGTGTCGTTTTGCTGCACAAAATTACCAACATAGTATTGTGATTCAAGGTCCAACGTCTCTTCATGCAGAAGAGATTTGCATCCCTGATCTACGTGCAGGATTCGCCTATGTCTTAGCAGCACTACTTGCTCCTGAAACTAGCCTGCTTAGTGGCGTTCACTATCTGAAACGAGGGTATGAGAAAATTGTCGAAAAACTCTCCTCTATCGGAGCACACATTGAATATGCATCGCAAAAAAGCATTCCTCTTCCCCTATCGGAATGCGTAGATACCATTGCTCAACTCTCTCAAGTAAACGCAGCCAAATAAGTTGTGTATTTTATCTTCTATTCAACTAGCACAAGGCGCTGAAAAGATAAAGGGTTGGGATTAGTAAGGTGCGTAATTTAATTATAAGAAGTAAAAATGGCAATTTCAAAAATATTTAGTACAGAAAAAAACACATTTAAATAACTATATAATAAAATCTATAAATAGAATAAAGTTGAAAGTGTATTATACCAAAACCCACCAAAAAAAACAGTTTTTTTAGGGAAGAGATTGTTAGAACTCAATAATTTTAGGCTGATTTCTCTTACAAAGGTCTTAAAAAAACTGATCAAATTATTGAACTACTTCATTTATAAAAAAATTAATTAACTTTAACCTCTACCCAAATATCTCGTATTTTCTGTTGAGGAAGAAGGCTTTTAAAAAAATGATACTTTTTAAAGTCTTCTGCTAAGCCATAAAAAATTTCCTGTGCTTGAGGATCAAAATTTAGATCCTGCTTATCATCTACGGAGGGAAAAAGTCTAAAGGAATCCCAGTATACTCGAATGGATTCTCTCTGGTAGAGATGATTGATAAATTGATAGACCAAAGAGTCTTTATCACACGTTTTAGGAATACAGAGATTTTCAATAGAAATAAAAGATCCTTCTTTAGGAACAACAAAATCAACAAAACTAAAATTGCGTTTTGAGCGAAAAATATAGGAGCTGGAAGCTACTGCTAGCGGGGAATTTTTAGTAGCTAGAAAGTAATCTGCTCGCGAGCTTGCATAGGCTGCTACCCATGGTTTTTGTTGTATCAAGAGATCTTTTACTTTTTCGGCTTGGATCTTCGAGAGAGAGGAAGTGGAACCATATAGGTAAAATCCAGCTATTTTAATAGCTTCAATAGGATCATTCACCATAACAATGCGATAGTCTACCACTTTTGGATCAAAAATCATGCTCCAAGAGGGTGTGAAAGGTTTGGTAAAAAAATCTCTATCAATTCCTAAACCATAAACCTCCCAAGAAAGTGGAATAGAATAACGATTTTCCGGATCAAAAAAGCGCCCTAACAATCCAGGAAGAAGCTGATGAAAGAAGGAAAGTTGCTTTCGATCCAACTCTTTAATTAATTGATTTTTAACCAAAATACTTACTGCATAATCAGAAGGTATGACTAGATCATAGCCTTGCCCTTCTGTTGTTTTTAGCTTCATAATTAATTCTTCATTAGAGGAATAGTTATTAATATTCACTCTAATGCCTGTTTTTCTCTCGAAACTTTGAATGATCTCCTCATTTAAAATACCACCCCATGTAAAGACATTAATAGAGTCTTTAGAAACTGATGAAAATCTAGGTCCATATAAAAAACACGCTAATAAAAAAACCCAAATAGAGATAATGAGCGCTCGAGTAAGAGACTTTGACATAAAAACCTTTATTATATCTTTTCGAAAGAAGGTTTTAATTTTAGGATTAAACTGTTTTATTGCATAGCATTTTAAAAATCTTAAATCTAGTTTTTATATTAATAAATTGATTCTAAATCGGTAAATCGATAAAATGGCAGCTCATGTCAAAAATACCTTGTTGGAGAGCTATACAAAAAAAGAGTTTTACTAATTGGAGGGCTTTGCTTTCCTATTTAGAACTTCCTTTACAAGAAGCGGAAAAACAAGTACTCCCGTCACCTAATTTTGTACTCAATCTTCCTTTCCGATTAGCCAAAAAAATGAAAAAGGGTGATTGGAAAGATCCTCTTCTGTTACAGTTTCTTCCCCTTAAACAAGAACTCAAGCATCATCCCTTATTCGTATCTGATCCTGTTTTAGATAGCTCTTTTACCAGAACCTCCAAACTTCTGCATAAGTATACAAGAAGAGCTTTACTTCTATGTACAAGCGCTTGCGCTATGCATTGTAGATATTGTTTTAGACAAAATTTTGCTTATGAAAAAGAAATCCTTGATTTTAGAAAAGAACTTGAAGAATTAGCACAAGATCCAAGCTTAACGGAGATTATCTTAAGTGGAGGAGATCCTCTTTCCCTAAGTAATGTAAAACTTCATTATCTCTTACAAAAATTAAATCAAATTCCCCATATTCAGAAAATTCGCTTTCACACGCGTTTTCCGATCGGAATTCCTGAGAGAATCGATGCTGAATTGATTTCTATGCTTTCTTGTTTGGATAAACAAGTAATTTTTGTCATACATTCCAATCATCCAAAAGAATTAGATAATGATATTTTTACCGCATTAAAGCAAATACAAAAACTGGGGATTCCCCTACTTTGCCAAACAGTTTTATTGCATCAAATCAATGACAATATAGAAATATTAACTGATTTATTTACTATGCTTAGTAATCAAGGCATCCTACCTTACTACTTACATCAGCTCGATCGTGTAAAAGGCACACAACACTTTGAAACACCTATAGAAAAAGGACAAGAATTAATCAAACAACTCTCTGCTAGACTTCCCGGATACTGTGTCCCAAAGTATGTACAAGAGATTCCTAACCAACCAAGTAAAACTTCTATTGATCTACATTCTTTCCAATGTTTGTAAACCTAAAATAGATAGCCCCTTTTTTAGAACCTGAGCTGCTACCTCTGATAGCAATAAACGACTATTTTCTTCACTACTACCTTCTACCCTACAATCGCGGAAAAAAGCATGGAACTTTTCTGCCAAGACGTACAGATAATCACATAAGCGATTAGGTAGAAGATCTTGCGACATCATTTGTAGTGTTTCTGGAAAGAGACATAAATGAAAAGCCAGCGCCGCTTCTGAAAGATGAGAAAGAATAATAGGTCCTTTTACAGCTTCTTTTCCTACCTTACGCTTAATTCCTTGAATACGTACATAAGCATACAATAAAAATGCAGCCGTATTACCTTCAAATTTTAACATCCGATCATAGCTAAAAACATAATCTTTGACCCTATGGCAACAAAGATCTGCATATTTTACGGAGTCTATACCTAAAATTTTAGCGCTCTTTTCTAACTCTTCTTCTGATAAGAGGGGAAGTCTGGACTTTAGGATTTGTTTAGCTCTTTGAATAGCCCCCATTAATAGATCGATGAGTTTTTCCGTTTCACCAGATCTAGTTTTAAACTTTTTCCCATCAGGACCTAATACAACACCAAAAAGGACATGATCTAATTGCACTTGTTTTGGATCAAAATATTGGGCTTTTTCAGCAGCTTTAAAAATCATCGCAAAATGTAAGCTCTGTCCTGCATCGGTTACAATAATAATTCGAGTAGCTTTTTCCTTTTGCACCCGATGATAAAGCGCTGCCATATCTGTGGTTTCATAATTATAACCGCCATCTGACTTTTGCACGATCATAGGCAAAGGAGTATTATCTCTGCCTATAAAGCCATCTAAAAAAATACATTTTGCTCTGTTAGATATCGTGACTAGTTTCTTTTGTTCTAAATCCGTAACTATTTGCGCAAGATAAGGACTATAAAAAGACTCCCCTCTTTCTATGAGTTGAACATCTAAGAGATGATAAATTTCCTGAAAAGCAGCTCTAGAAACCTCACAAATCCTCTTCCAAATCTGTACAGAATTTTTATTCCCTTGTTGTAATTTTACTACTTCTAACTGTGATAATTTTTTAAATTCTGGATCTTGATCAAACTGGTGTTTTGCTTTTTTATACCAACTCATTAAAGTAGAAAGATCGATCGTATTTTGAAAAGCAACCGATTCATATTTTTGAATATAAGCAATTAACATGCCAAACTGTGTCCCAAAGTCCCCTATATGATTTAAGCGTAATACGTCATAACCTAAAAATTCAAATAACCTAGCTAGAGCATCACCAATAATTGTCGATCGCAAATGTCCCACATGCAACTCTTTTGCAATATTAGGAGAAGAAAATTCTACAATGATTTTTTCTTTGTTTACTAAAGGAACTCCTAAGCGTTCATCTGAAAGCATAGATTCAATGCGCTTAGCTAAAAAATCTGAACATAAAAAAATATTGATAAAACCAGCGCCTGCAATCTCTATTTTTTCAATCATTCTACGACCTTCTTGGTCATAAAGATCTACTACATCGGCAACCTTCTTTGCAATTTGTCTAGGATTAACCTTTAATATTTTAGCAATTTTTAAAGCACTATTACATTGGTAATGCCCAAATTGAGGCTGCGTGCTTTCTGTAATTTCTGCTTCCAAAAGCATGGGGTCTGCAATTTCAGCAGAAAACTGACGGGTAATTGCCTGCGTTGTTTTTTCCCTTATTAAGCTAATTAAGTGAGTCATCCATTAACTCAAGGATGCATGATGAAAATAAGGGGGTTCTATACGTTTGCCAATTTGATACTTTAGACGATAATCGCCAAGAGAGAGCGCTGCTTTATGAGTGGAGAAGCGATTTTGCTCAGCAATATCATAAATAACCATCAGCTGGTCATAAATGCGGTTGACTCGATTACGAGCTCGAATAGGACAATATCCTTCAGCTTCTAGCTCTAACGAAACATTGATCAACCCTCCTGCATTGATAATAAAATCAGGAGAATACAAAATACCACGACTAGCTAGCTCGTCAGCATCGCTATCATTAAGTAGTTGGTTATTAGCACAACCAGCAACAGCTAAACAGCGTAAAAGAGGAATGGTGCAAGAGTTTAATACCCCACCCATAGCACAAGGTGCTAACACATCACATTTTGTTTTTAAGATTTCCTCTGTAGAAAGAATCACAGCACCAGTAAGCTGTTGAAGTTCTAAACATTTTTTTTGATCCAGATCGCTGATTATGAGATGCGCTCCAGCCCAAAAGAGCAACTTAGCTAATTCAAAACCCACTGCACCTATACCTTGAATTGCTATCTTTCGACCTTCTAAATCAGACGAATCATATATTTTCTTTAAAGCGGATTGGATTCCTCTAAAAGTCCCCCAAGCTGTAAAAACAGCTGGGTTTCCACTGCTTTTTTTATGAGGCAAACCTACTACATAAGGGGTGGTTTTACTAATAATCAAAACATCTTCAGGAGAACAACCTACATCTTCTGCACAAATGTATTCTCCTTTGAGTTGATCTACTGCTTCTGCAAAAGCAGAAAGCAGTTCTTTTTTCTTATCCTCTTTAGGATCTGCTATAATAACCGCTTTGCCCCCTCCCCAAGAGCACTCAGATAGAAGAGACTTATAAGTCATGGCTTTTGCAAGGCGCATGACATCCTTTAAAGCCATTTCTTCGTTGGGATAAGGATAGATACGTATACCACCTAAAGCAGGACCTATAACGGTAGAATGTATACAAATAATTGCATGCAACCCCACTTCCATATTTAACACTCTGATTATTTTCTCATAACCAGGAACCGAAATTTCTTCTAAAGTAAGCGTTTTTTCACAGGCTTGGGCCATTAGATGCCTCCTAAAATAGCTAACAGAGATCTTTTACACCTTAGTAACACTAAGCATTAAAAAGAATTTTTTCTTTTACAAAATGTCTATACAATTTCTTCTAAAATAAAGATTTTTCACAACAGGATAACACAAACAGAAATGATTATCTACAAATTATTTATCTGTTAATCACCTTAGCACTTAAAAATACAATTACGTTTAGAGGTCCAATCCTTCTCGAACATTAACTTGAATATTAAATAGATCCTAAGATACTCTTTTCTTTTCTACAAATTTAATGATTTGACTGTAGAGGGGAAAATGTCGGTTATTGTAATTCCAGAAACTATTAAAAGCGAAATGCTTAGGTTCTTAAAAAAGAACAAAAAAGCAGACTTAATTACAACTTATCTCTTTTTTTTAGAAAAGAAGTTTAACTTAAAGCCCGTGCTTTTCATACGAGATAAAGTGATCTATCAGAGCAGAGAAGACCTTATCCATAGATTAGAAGAAGCAGGTAAGCTCTGGCGTGAAACAGAAATTAAAATTCAATATGGACAGCAAAGCGTTAATGAACAGAGTAAAAAAATTTACATATGTCCATTTACGGGAAAGGTTTTTGCTGATAATACCCATCCGAATCCACAAGATGCCATCTATGACTGGGTTTCCAAATGCCCTGAAAATACAGAACGGGTTGGTGGGTTGAAAGCAAAAAGATTTCTGGTTTCAGAAGACCTTGAAGTAATAAAAAACTATATTATCAAACGCAAAGAACCTATTAAAAAAATAGTCTTTTCCTCTGCTGTTACTGGTAAGTTATTTAATAGCAAACAAGCGGTAATTCAGGACTTTGTTCAAAACCAGCTAAAAGATATCCCTTTAGAAGAAGTACCCAGCCAAAATCGTTATCAGATTGAAGAGCACTTTATGTCTTTTATACAGACTCATTTAGAAGAGGGAAAAATCAATGCTTTTGTAGAAACCCTTGCTAACTATGATGAGTTTTCTGCCTTTGTTGATTTATGGCTAGAAGAAGAAAAGGAAGAGACTTAAAAAGAGATTTTTGATGAAGCAGAGTTTTATTAGTAGGTCAACTCAAGACACACTCTGCATCGGACAGAAAATCGGGTCATTGCTTGCTTGTTTAAATCCGATAATTGGATTGTTTGGAGATCTTGGAGCAGGTAAAACAACACTGCTAAAAGGAATTATCCATGGGGCTGCAGGGATTGATTTTCAAGATATTTGTAGTCCTACATTTAATTATCTCAATATTTATCAAGGGAAACTCTTTTCTGTGTATCATTTTGACCTCTATCGCCTTCTTGATGCAACCCAGTTTATATCCGCTGGATTTGATGATTTCTTTTACCTAAAAGGTCTATGTTGTTTGGAATGGGCTGAAAAAATTGATCCTTTATTACCTAAAGAAACCATTCGCATCTACATTAACCATCTTTATGAAACACAAAGGCAAATTGTAGTAATGGGGTTGCATGTCTAAAAAACCTTTCTTTTACAATGCGCAATTTATCACAGCCGCTGTTTGCAGCTCTGACTTTCCCACTATTAACAATCCTCAAAAGAAACCTCTTAGAGAATTTGCTATTGTAGGCAAATCTAATGTAGGCAAATCCTCTCTCATCAACTACCTTCTTAACAATTCTACTGTTGCTAAAACATCTTCAAAACCAGGGAAAACACAGACTATTAATTTTTTTACTGTTGATCAGCAATTTCTTCTGGTAGATCTTCCTGGTTATGGTTATGCAAGAGTGGACAAAAAGACTAAAGAAAAATGGAGTAAATTAATTGATCTCTATTTAAAAACCCGCTCGAGCCTTTGCTTAATTTTATTTCTAGTAGATATCCGAAGATCTTTTACTGAAGATGACCTGAATTTCATCAAATGGGCTCATTTTTATCGCAAAAACTTGTTAATTATCTTTACTAAAAGTGATAAACTGAAAATTCAGGAAATTAAAAAACAAATCCACTCTGCTTCCAAAACACTCTCTTCTGCTTTCCCTATGCAGTCTTTTGAATTTTTAACTTGCTCTATTAAGGAGCCACAAAACAGAATAGCTCTTACCGAAAAGATCAAATTATTACTCCAAGAAAAATCATGACCTTAATTCACAAAGACGTGTTTGTTTGCCTAGACTGCGAAACAACGGGACTAGACCCAGACAAGGATGAAATTATTGAGTTTGCTATTGCGCGCTTTAATTTCGATACCATTATAGATTCTTTTGAAACATTAATTGAACCCTCTTTCCCTATATCAGAAGAGTCAACAGCTATTCACCATATTACAGATCAAATGGTAAAGGGGAAGCCAAAAATTCAAGAGATTTTACCCCGTGTTTTTGAACTTATTAACAATTATATTATTGTTGGTCATGGTATTACCAATGATATTTCTTTCTTAAACGCTTCTGCTAAAAAATATGCAATTCCAAATAACCTTTCCACTGTTTGCTATTTAGATACCCTGCGACTAGCTCGTTTATATGGAGAAAGCCCTACCAACTCATTAGAAATGTTACGTAAGCATTTTAATATTGCAGAAGAAGGAGCTCATCGAGCTATGAATGATGTGGTAGTAAACATTCAAGTATTTAAATTTCTTGCTAAACGCTACAAAACAGTTACACAAATCCTCGAGCGTTTAAAAAGACCTATTTTATTAAAAACCATGCCTCTTGGAAAACATAAAAGACGTAAATTCTCCGAAATACCTCTTGAATATCTACGTTGGGCTGCACGTCAAAATTTTGATCAAGATTTACTTTTTTCCATCCACCACGAACTAAAAAAACGCAAACAAGGAACACGCTTTTGCCAAGAAGCTAACCCTTTTTCTTCACTTTAAATAAAAAACATTTCTCATGAGCAAACTCCAATTAAAACAGCTTGATATAAAGAATAAAAAAGTACTCTTACGTGTCGATTTAAACGTCCCTATCAATGAAAAGGGAATCATTACAGACGATACGCGAATTAAAGAATCTCTTGCTTCCATCCAGTACATATTAGATCATAAAGGATCTATTATATTGATGAGCCACCTTGGTAGGCCAAAAGGGAAACCCGATCCTAAACTATCATTAGAACCTTGCGCTAAAGCCCTTGCCCTTTTACTAAAACGCCCTGTTTTAATGGCTAAGGATTGTATAGGCACTAGCGCACAAAACCTAGTAGCTCATCTACAATCAAACCAAATACTTTTATTGGAAAATCTACGATTTGATCCAGCAGAAGAAAATCCTTCAAGCAATCCAGAATTCGCTAAAAAATTAGCTGGCTTTGGAGATGTATATGTAAATGATGCTTTTGGAACGGCACATCGAGAACACTCTTCTACCGCTACCATTACAAAATATTTTCCTGGTAAATCCGCAATGGGGTTTCTTATGCAAAAAGAAATCGATTCTTTAAATTCTTTAATACAAAATCCACCACGTCCTTTTTATGCAATTATTGGTGGTGCAAAAATTTCAAGCAAACTAGGAGTGTTAAAATCTCTCTTAAAAAAAGTAGATGGCTTGTTTATTGCAGGAGGAATGGCCTATACTGTATTAAAAGCTCAAGGTTATCAGATTGGAAACTCCATTTATGAAGAAGATAAACTAAAAGAGGCTCTGCAACTGATCAAAAATTGTCAAGATCAAAAACTTCCGCTTTGGTTACCTGTGGATATACTAATAGCAGACAACTTTTTCAAAGATGCAAATAGCAAATACATTCAAGTTGATCAAGGAATCCCAGATGGCTGGGAAGGAATGGACATAGGAACAGAAACAATTGCTATTTGGAAAAGCGTCCTTTCAAAAGCTGCTACTATATTTTGGAATGGACCTCTAGGAGTATTTGAATTTCCTGCGTTTGCAAAAGGAACAGAAGCAATTGCTCGCTGCATTGCCTCTTTAAAAGCCCTTTCCGTAGTAGGTGGTGGAGACTCAGTTGCTGCCATCAATCAATTACATCTCGCTAGCTCCTTTTCGCATGTTTCAACAGGAGGTGGAGCTTCTCTAGAATATCTAGAATTTGGGGTACTTCCTGGAATAGATGCATTATCAGATAATTAACAAAAAATATTTTAAATAATTGCCTTTTATCCGCTTTTTTTTTTAATTATTGAAAAATAAGTAAAAAAGGGTTATAATTTAAGATAACTTTAAGGCAGAAATATGTTTGCGGCAGCAAAATTTAGCAAGTTACGCACTTGTATATGGCCAATCCACCGCCATGAATTGCTTAAGTTTGTTCCTCTCTTAATTCTATTTTTTCTTATTGGATTCAACTACAGTCTCTTAAGAGCTACAAAAGATGCTCTTGTAATAACTGCTCCTTCCTCCGGAGCTGAGGCTCTTCCCTTTATTAAGGTCTGGGCCATTGTTCCCATGGCCTTTTTATTTACCTTCTTGTTTACTAGAGTCTCAAATCGTTTCTCTAGAGAAAAAACCTTCTATGCTATGATGAGCATCTTTATAGGATTTTTTACAATATTCCTATTCTTTCTATACCCTTTCCAAGATATATTGCATCCACACCACTTAAGCGATCGCATTCAACAGACCCTACCTATGGGCTTTCAAGGCTTTATCGCCTTGTTTCGTAATTGGACGTTTACCTTATTTTATGTTATGTCAGAGATGTGGAGCACGATTATCATGACAGTCTTGCTCTGGGGCTTTGCCAATGATGTGACCTCTGTTGGTGATGCTAAACGCTATTATGGTCTACTTGGAATTGGGATTAATATATCAGGTATTGTTGCAGGTCAAGTTGCTACATCGATGTCTCGCTTAAATTATCACTCTTTCCTACCTTTTGGTAACAATGCTTGGGATCAAGCAGTCTTTTTTCTTACCTCTTTAGTGATTGTAAACGGAATTTTATGTATGCTGATTTTCCGCTACATGCATAAAAAGAAACAGGGGTATAACTCAGAAAGCTACTGCGCTCAAAATGGAAGTGAAAAAATTAAAATGGGCATGCGCAAAAACTTTGGCTATCTGGCTAAATCTCCATACCTTATCTGTATTGCGATCATTGTGATAACCTATAATATCGCGATTAACTTGATTGAAGTGGTATGGAAAGACCAGGTAAAACAGCTCTATCCCAACCCTGCTGATTTTAATGCCTATATGGGACAAATACTCAAATGGATTGGTATTGTCTCTACGATAACCAGCATCTTTATTTCTAGCGTGATGATTAGAAGATTTAGCTGGACCTTTAGCGCTTTAGCATCTCCTTTCATCCTTTTATTTACCGGAATTGCTTTCTTTGCCTGTTTCTTCTTCAAAGATGTAGGCTTTTCTTCTATCTCTGCTTTTCTAGAGGTTACTCCTCTAGCGCTTTGTGTGTTTTTTGGTTCTCTACAAAATTGTTTAGCCAGAGCTTCTAAATACACCTTATTCGACGTAACCAAAGAAATGGCCTTTACCCCTTTAAGCAAGGAATGTAAACAAAAAGGAAAAGCAGCTATTGACGGTGTAGGATCACGCCTTGGAAAGTCAGGCGGTTCTTTAATCCATCAAACCCTTCTCATGTTCTTTGGAACCGTTGCTTTAAGTACCCCTTATGTTGCTATTATTCTCTTAGGAGTAATCAGTGCTTGGATGGTATCAGTTCGTTCTTTAGGTCATCAATTTGACAATCTAATTGCTCATCAAGCAACACTAAAAGACCCCGATGAAGAACTATCTAAAGAACCTGTGCTTGCTGAGTCTAGCAATACTTAAAGTTTAAACTTATATATTACTTAGATCAAGCTCTGATCCAAATCAAAAAAGTTGATATTCAATAAAATCTATAATTGAAAGAACAAATAATTTATTAAAAAATCAATTAAATATTTTTAGCACTAACTTCTTGGGATTTTTTTAAACTATTAACCCGAATGTTAGGTTTAATTAGTTAAGAATAGGAAGTAGTGCAAAAAGACCTCTTAATGTTGTACAAGTTTCGTGTGATAAAAAAACAACAATAAAAGAGGTCAAAAATGGAAAGGCTTGTTGAACTATACTGCTCTATAGATGATTTTTGGAAGGATTTCAATAAGCATTGAGAACAACATTTAATTACTAAAGGTAAATCATCAAGAGGTCCTAAAGCAGAAATGTCTATTCCTGAATAGATGACAATATCTATTTTATTTCATCAATCAAATTATAGAAATTTCAAACACTTCTACTCCAATCACATTATGATTTATCTTCGATAAGGAATTTCCTACACTCATTAGTTACAGTAGGTTTGTTTACCTTCTACATAATCAAGGTACGATTACTGGAGTTAGTTTCATTGATTCGACCAAGCTGCAAGTTTGCCATCACAAAAGAATTAGAAGAAATAAAGTTTTTGCAAATCTTGCAAAAATGGAGAAAACAGGAGCACGATGGTTCTTTGGAATTAAACTTCATTTAATCATTAATGAAGTAGGAGAAATTCTAGCTTTTCAACTAACTCCTGGAAATATGTCTGATGTTTCTGTGGCTGATATTTTGTCAGAAGGAGTCACTGGAAAATTATATGGGGACAAAGGATATATTTCAGGAAAATTAGGAAAAAAGTTAATGGATAGAGGTTTGCAATTATTCACAAATTTGCAATCTAAAATGAAAAATAAGTTCATG
>JAUPVT010000001.1 GCA_030916885.1 Chlamydiota bacterium | reverse complement strand
CTTACGGTATGTGAACAACAGTTAGGACAAGAGATATTCATTTATGGCTCCCATGATTTTAGAGCATAATACATCCTTTATCCATAAAATTAAAACTTAGATAATCACTACCTGTTTAGGATTACCGTAATATTATGAACTTAAGTTGTTCAAGAGGAAAAATTAATGAATTATTTAATTCCAATACCTTATAATTATTCTGAAATAATTCAGAATGATTATTCTGAAATAGCTGTGGATCTTTCTACTAGAATAAAAGTTAAAGAATGGGTTCAAGACAAACTTAAAAATACTGGTCTAAATACAAATGATAAACAAATAGCGGCTGCTACTCTAGTTATTACGGTCATTACTTCTATTGCAATAGTTTATCTTCCAAAGTTTATTGTATTGGGATGCACAGTTATCTCTGCAATAGCTTATATTGAACTTGCGAGAATCCTAGAAACTAAAAGCGGTGCTTTACTAAATACTATAATAGCTCAAAAAACTATTGGGTATTTAGTTGATCCTAATCAGAAAGGGCAGAAATTTATAAAAGATTTAAAAAAAATTGAATGCGAATTGGAAAAGTTAAAAAAAAGCTCTTCAGAGAATCTAGAAGAAGATTCATCTTGTTCTCAGGGGCAGAATCTACTAAAAAAGGGTGTAGGAAATCGAATTGGAGATCTATTCCCTGATAAAACACAGAAACTAAAAAAGGCTCTAGAAGAGAGAAGAGATAACCTAAAAGAGCAATTAAAATCTTTAGAAAGCGATTTGCCTTATTTTAAAAAAAATGCATCCTCATTAACGAACTTAGCAGATATTTGGCAAAAAATTGATCAGAATTATGAAAATAGAATGACAGTTTGCCGGGATTTTATGTTTTATTCTTTAATGGGCACTACCTTAATCAACACAGGCCGATTAAAAGAATTAATTGGTGAAGCTGACTATGCTCGATATATAATTTGTCCTTCTCTGATAATTACTCTAGGAATGATATCTGTTGCCTATGCTGCCAAGCAAGCATTTAGTATATTAGTTCATAGAAATAATGCAGCTAGAAAAGAAGAATTATTATCTACTACTAGATTTAATATATTAAATATATACTTTTAGTGTTTTTAAAAAATTAAACTAAAAATTCTAGTCTATTTTTAATAGACTTTTTACTTTGGTTAAAGTAAAATAAATCAATTTTTAATTGAATTCCTTACAAAAGGAGCAAATATGATACAGGGTATTTCAAACAATGATCGCATTTTTATTTGTGATTGGTTGAAGCGAACTAGGTTCCAATATCATGAAGAAACACCAAAAAAGATAAAAGCAGCTGATTATGATAGAGCTAGGCAAAGTTTAGGATTAGGAAGTAATATAACCAATAATTATTTCTTTTCCCGATCACAACCGGCATCTAGAAGTTGGTTTTCTGGTGACACAACTACAACGACTAACTCAAATAATAGAACTTATATAGATAACAGAACTTATACTACTCCAGAAGAAGAAGTCATTAAAAAGCCTAAAGAAGAAAAAACTAACTGGAAATCTATAGCTACTATTGGTGTTGTGTCAACTGCTGTAGCAGGGATTTCCATATTTGTTTATGCTAGACTCTCTAAAGCAGCTGAAGGAGCTAGAAATTATTTAGAAAATACTAGAAAAATAGAGAACTGGTCTATTCAAAGAGCCCAAGCTTCAGATTTAACTGGCAAATTAAGTCTAATAGCTAAAGCCCAACTGGAAATTGATCAAAGAGCTGTAGATAAAATAACAAATTATAAATACTCTATACTAACTAGTTTAGTTGGAACTCTTGTAATAGCTGGTGGTGGCATTACTATCCTTACAGCTGCATCAGCACTTGCTACCGCTGGAACAACAGCAGTTGTTGCAGGAGGGGTTTTAAACTCACTAGCTGTACTGTTTGCAGCTTATAATTGTGGAATGCACTGGAGTGATGAAAAAGATGGAAAGGAAAAATTTTCTAAAGTCCAGAGCCTAATTCCAGACGTAATACAGGATCTCAATTCTATTGCAATGTCACCTCCTCCTTATAGTGAATTTGATCAACCTTCAGCACCGCCTTCTTATGATGAATCCGAAGCAGTGATACGTAACCAAAGAGAAAATTTTAGTAAGATTTATCCTAATTTATCTGCTGAATTTTTTCCTTCTGCTCCTCCTGACTGGTTTATTTTCAATTAATTTTTAAAAAAGAAAAATTTTCTAGACAAGAGAGGCTGCAGTTCTTCCCAATATATTAGGAATATTATACTTCTTGCTTAATTAGATTTTTTGCTACACCTTTTTTTAAAAGAAGAGAAATGAAAAAACACTTAGTAATCTTCCTAAAATAACTTGGATACATAATAGATGTTCTTTTCAGATATTTATCTGTTTTTTTTGTGCACTTCAGACTTAAAGGTGCCCAACCTTTTTTCTAATCCAATTCAGTTTCAGTATATTCTGATATAATTTAAAAATTAGCTTTTCTAAGCTCATCAAACCATCGTGTGACATAGATGGTTTGATGATTTGTCATTTATATGGGTTTTTTCTAAAGAAAATTCACTCATCTAAGAATTCTATTTTAATTTTTTGCTACAGAGCTAATTACTAGCAGGTGCTTTAGAAGAAATGATATAGCCCTGTTTAAGTTCTGCGCGATAGACAATCCAAAGCCCTATCGAAACAATGCTTGTTGATAAAAAGATGATCCAAGAAGGGGTTTCTCCTAAAAAGATCCAAGCGTTTAAAGAAGCAAAGATGGGGCTGAGCAGCCCTACAAAAGAGAGGAAGGTGGCGGTGTATTTTTTTAAGAACATACCGTAGAGATTGTAGCAAATCAGGTTGGAGATGATCGTGATGAGAACAACTCCTTTTATAAAAGAAGTAAGGTGCAGAGGTAGTATGGGAAAAGGAGCGCCGGGTTCTATTAGGTAAGAGTGAACCAGGGAAAATAGGCCTCCAAAGAGCATACTTGTTCCATTAGCCACAAGTGGGGTAATTTCTTGTTCTTTTACCATGAGTCGAAGAAGAACCCATCCATAGACAGAGCTCAATGCTGCCCCCATAATGGCAAGTGTGGGCCAGGAGAAGAAACTAAAAGCGTTTAATAGCTCTTCAGAACCTGTTTGTGTAAAGAGAACAGGAATAAAACCAATAAAGCCAATAGAAAGCCCTAGCCATTTACGGGGATTCATTTTTTCATTGAAATGGAGGTAGGAAAAAAGTGCAGCAAAAAAAGGAGAAAGGCTATAGATAAAACAGGTCTTAGCAGCAGAGAGATACTGTAGTCCCCAGAATTCTAAAGTATTGGTTAGGTAGATGCTAAAAAAAGCGAGCAGTAGAACAGAGGCAAATTGCCTTAAAGATAATTTTAATAAAGACCTTTTGGTAATCAGTAAAAAACTTAAGATGAGTACTGCTCCAAAGAGCATGCGAGAGGCTGTTAGAAAAAGTGGAGGAGAGTGCTGTAGAGTAAGCTTTCCTAGAGAAAAAACGCTGGACCAAACAGCGTACATCAAAGCAACAAAAAATACGGACATAGATAAATTTAAGTTAAGAAGTCAGGAGGATACCAAGAAATAAGGATCTAGTCAATTATTATGATTAATACTAACAAAAAATATTTTTAATTTTGTTTAGGTTGCATAGAGATGGTTTTTTGTGTATGAAAATTAAAATCATTAAACAAGGTTTTTACTATCTTATATGAACAAAAAAATGAAAAAAATTGCAGTAACAGGAGCTGGGGGGCAAATTGCATATAGCTTATTGTTTCGGATAGCAGCAGGCGAGATGCTAGGATTTGACCAACCAATTGCTCTACATTTATTAGAGCTAAATGAATTTCAGAAGACAGGAGAAGGGGTAGCTATGGAGTTACAGGATTGTGCTTTTCCTTTACTGCAAGAAGTTAGAATCGAATCCGATCCATTCAAAGTATTTGAAAACGTGGATTATGCACTTTTGATCGGTGCTAAGCCTCGTGGGCCTGGGATGGAGAGAAAGGATTTATTAGCAGAAAATGGAAAGATTTTTGTTACGCAAGGAAAAGCTTTAAATGAAGTAGCAGATCCTAAAGTCCTTGTTTTTGTTGTGGGAAATCCCTGTAATACCAATTGTCTAATTGCCATGCATCATGCTCCTAGAATCCCTAAAAGTCAGTTTTTTGCTATGACTGCTTTAGATCAAAACAGGGCTCAAGCCCTGCTTGCAATTAAAGCGAATGTGGGGGTTGCAGATGTTTCTCATGTGACGATTTGGGGTAATCACTCAGCGACACAGGTAGCTGATTTTTTGCATGCAAAAATTGGAAATAAACTTTTTTTAGAGGTGATGAAAGATCGCAAATGGTGCGAAGAAGAGTTTATTCCCTATGTGCAAAGAAGAGGTGCTGAAGTCATAAAAGCCAGAGGCAAATCCTCTGCTGCATCAGCTGCTCATGCGGTTATCTGTTCTATAAGATCTTTAATAGGATTGGGCAAAGATTGGTTTTCTGCTGCTCTTTATTCTGATGCTAATCCTTATGGAATTGAAAAAGGATTGGTTTTTTCCTTTCCTTGTTATAGGACAGAAAAAGGAGCAATAGAAATTGTACCTGGATTATCTTGGGATCCTTTTTTAGAAAAGGCAATTAGACTGAGTGAAAAAGAGTTAAAAGAAGAAAGGGTTCTCATTAACCATTTACTTTAGTTAAAAGGAAACTATGTCTGAGGATGTGTTATTTACCATTACAAAAGAGCATTTGGAAACGGGCCTGCGTGGGATTCCTATAGGTTATTGTACCACATCACATGTTGATCCTAAAAAAGGGTTATTTTATTTGGGAAGGTCCATTACAGAACTATCTACATGGCAACCAGAGCAAGTCATCTATCTTCTCTATCATGGCAAAGAGGGAAGCAATCAAGAGTTAGAAAAGTTTTCTGAAATGATTAAGCAATGCAGTTGTTGTTCTGAGCAGGTGATTGCCTCTATTGAGGCTTTACCTAGGCAAGGTCATCCTATGAAACTCTTCTGTATAGCGCTCCTATTATTAGGAATGCATGAGTCTGCAGATAACTACGAAGAGGATTGCTTGAATATGATTGCTAAAGTTCCTCATCTAGCCGCAGCTGTAATTAATCATCACGCTGGTTTTGGTAAAACGCCTAAGCCCAGGTTAAATTTAGACTATATGGAAAACTTTTGCTATATGCTCCAAATTCCCAATAAGAGAGAAAAAGAGCTTGTTTCTGTTATGAGTTTATTCAACATTTTGCACTACGATCATGGAGGAGGAAATCTATCCACTTTTATAGGTAAAGCAGTAGCTTCTGGATTGGAGGATATGTATGGATCTATTTGTGCGGCCATGTGCGCTTTAGAAGGACCACGCCATGGAAGAGCAAATCAAGATTGTTTAGAATTTGTAAGAAGCGTGCTTAACGAATTAGGAGAAAAGGCAACTGCTAAACAAGTAGAAGAATTGATTCGTAAACGTTTATTAGAAAACAAACTGGTATTTGGATTTGGGCACGCCGTCTTACGAGTAGAAGATCCACGAGCTACCCTACAATACGATTTTGTGCAAAAGCACTATCCAGACCATCCTTTGGTAAAAATCGCTTTGCTTTTACGTACAGAAGGGGCTAAGGTACTATTAGAAAACCCTAAGATCTCTGATCCTTATCCTAATGTAGATGCTATTTCAGGCACTATGCTGACAGCTGCTGGATTTGCTTATCCTGAGTATTATACCGTTTTATTTGGCCTTTCTAGATCTGTTGGGATTGCTATGCAAATAGTCTATGAGCGTACTGAGGCAAGAGAAGGTAGGGGAACGCCAATTGTAAGGCCTAAATATCTATATAAACCAAGAGATCAATCATAGAAGAAATGAGGCATAAAGAGTCCTGAATCGACGTGAAAAATCAGGCTTAATTTTTCAGCTATGGGAAGAGTAATCACCTTCTTGCAATTTTCCATCCGAGAAATAGTCGATTGACTTACAGAGAGTTCTCGGGCAAGTTGTTTTTGTGTCCATTTCTTAGCATATCTTAATAATTTGGTGGTTTGGCTTCTTTGCAAAGCTTCTTTTTTTCTAAGCTCTTGTATATCACGGATGATTTCTGCGCTAAGAGCTATAATTTGTGGTCTATGTTTTTCTGCTAGTTTGATTTTTGTATTATCAAAGATATTTAACTTAGTGCCGCTTAATCTTTCTTTGAAATCAAAATAGGAAAAATTATACATTTTTTCTAAACGCTTACGATTTCTTTGAGTATAGGTTTCTGCAATCAAAAGAGATCGAAAAGCAGGTTCAAAATAAGGGAGTTTCCTTTTATAGCTAGATAAGATCTTCTGTTTAGCCAGATCTATTTTTTGCATAAGTTCTGCTTGTCCTAATTGTGCATCTCGGATTGTTAGGTAGCGGATTTGGTAGATGATTTTTCGAAAAGATTCATCTGAGACCCTAATGCTAAGTAAAGCTTCTAACCACATAGAACGATTATGGTTAAAACTCACTTGAGTAGATTCTAGTTCATATTTATACAAGTTCAGTATTTTTCGATACATTAACTGAGTTGCTACTTTGTAGCTGCTTTCTACTTGATCAATAGAGAGCTTAATAAAAAGTTCTAACCCCTCTTCCGGATCAATTTCCCCTTGAGCTGCAGTATTAACCAAATGCAGAGTTTTATCACGTAACTTTTGATCACGAGAAGTTCCATCGATTTGTAGATCTACCATGTTTACCCAATGGGGCATATTAATGGTGGAATTCCAAAGGCGGTAAGAATCAGTTCCTTTTAAAAAAATCCATCCTTTGGGGATTTTTGTTTTTTTTGCTTGGCAACTCTCCCATTCTTCTAAATCATATGCAACTAAACAGGGCAAAGTACTACTGTGAGTAGCATTACGTTTAAATTCCAAGTTTGCTAGGTTCTGATCTGTAAGAACTACTTTTTTAGCAGAAGCTCCTTGAGATACTACAGGTCCTATTTCAAAATGCAGTTTAGTTTGAAAACAACAGATAAGTTGTTGAAAGAAAAAAGCAATTCTTCTTGATACATGTTCAAAAATAAGATCGCGATATTTTTCGATAATCTCTTCTACCGAAGGAAGGGTACTAACGGGTGCATCTGTTTCAAGATGAGAAAATGGATTTTGAGAATCTCTAAAGACATGATCTGTCAATGAGGGTGTTTCATTTAAAATAACAGGGAATTGTTCTCGAGAATTTTTTTTAGGAATAGGAGACCCTTTATTTTCAAAGCAAACATTTCTATACCTTATGTTAAGCAATTCTTTAAAAAAACAAAAACTTTATTACTAATAATTGGTTTTGAAGCCAAAAATCATTTGCTAAAAATGAGCAAGGAACTTTTATGGCAGTTCAACTTTTAGCTTAAGCACAAGCGATCTCACCTGAATATGAAGAAGATCTAACTCTCGATGTCTTAAACCGCAATGATCAACCAAGCGTTATTCAGAAAATCGAACAAGAAACACAGCAAGAACTAGAAAAATTTGAAGCTGAATTCCAAAGAAGAAAAGCTGTTATTGAGAATAAACGACGGTTGCGAATAGCGCGAGTAAATTTGCTATATGAAAATGCAATTCTTGTGGAAAATGAGTCACATAAAAATAGGTATCTAGCTCCAAAAGACTTTATCGCGCTGATTGAAGGACAGGAAGGAGTAATCAACTTTATTAAAGATCTAGCAATTTCAGGACCTGCAGCAAAAACAGTTTTTACTGTGATAAAAAGAAATAGAATCAGACTAATATTATGCTCAAAGATAAGGATTGATTAGGGAAATTCCAGGAAGCTAATTGTGAAAGATTCTTTTATTTGGTTCATGAAATTGATACAGGACAAGCCAATATATCCTCTATTACTATACTTAAGGAAATGGACCACATAGAAAAATTACAGAGGATCGATTACAAAGAGAGTCTGTGTTTGCTCCATTATCTTTATATCATAAGTATATTCCCTTAGATCTTTGTCCGATTGTTAGCCAGCTAGCAGATATGTATTTAGAGCCCTATCTAAAATACGCCTGCGATCACACCATAAAAGAAGCGCTTAAAGCAAACTTAGCTCTTTCCTAATTACCTATAAAAATTTAAGTATTTTAATAAAGAAGACAATTGCTGTGTTTTTTTTATAAATTTTTATTTAAATAGTTGACGAAATTACAATAAAAGAAATAGAACAAAAAATAGGTAAGTTAAGATTATTCTACGAATTTCAAGAGGAGAGGGAACATATGTTAACATGGGCAGTCATATTTCTAATCATTGCGATTATAGCAGGTTTTTTTGGGTTTAGAGGTGTTTCAGGCACGGCAACTACTATTGCTAAAGTACTTTTCTTTATTTTTATCATATTATTTCTTATTTATTTAATTATAGGTTATGCAAACCGTTATTAAATAATTAACGCACTTGGAGGATGTTTCAGGTGCTTAAATTTATCTTAATCTTAAGTTTAATCCAAGAGTAATTACGAGTGACACAAGAGTACTCCATTTAGGATTGCCATTTTCTGATGGAGTTTTATAAAGACTTTCTCTTCCTACATGTGCGAGGCCTCCTTGAGCTTCGGCAACATTTCAAAGAGCAATGAGAAAAAGGTATTGAGATTCCTCATCTCCTTTAAAGTTACATTAAGATATGCAACAGCTTCATCATGATCTTTTATCTTCTCAAGAAGCCATTCATGATGTTTTTTATTTTTTATCATATTTTTTCTTCTAGATTGGCACTCTTTTAAATATTCTTTTGCCTTACTGATTAGGCAGGGATTTTTTAAGGGATCAATAGGTCAATAAAACCTATCCAGTAAACTAAGTAGTCAAAACCATTATATCTATAACATGTTGCAGAAAGGAGTCGGAGTTTTGTAGGTTACATAAATAATTTCTATTTTAGCCCTGGTTAACATTAAAAAGGGATGCTATCATTTGTTTTATTTTACTGCATTTTATCTATGACCTGGAATGATATAGAATTTTCTTTTAATCGGGCATTGCGACTGAGCTTTTCGATAAAGAAGCTGTTATTTGTATTTGTGGTATTGTGGTGTTGTGGATTTGGTCTGCTTCTTTGCAGGTCATTCGGGCTACAAACGCAAGACTGGTTGATGCTTAATTGGAATTTCCTGCCATTTTTTGCTATAGCTATATTAGGGCTATCTCTTGGAGTTTTGTTAGTTCGTCTTTATAACGATGAGATTAAAGAGAGAAAAATGGACTACCGAAAAACCTTTTCTTTATCCAAAAGGGTGATGGTAGAAATTGCTTATCTAGGCATGCCTTTAATAATCGGATATTTAATCTTATGGACAATTCTTGGTTTGTTTTATTTGATTAAAGAGCTACCTAAAGTAGGTTGGGCATTAGGGGTTTTTCTATCGTTTGGTCCTTTTTTACTGTTTTTGAGTATGGTTTGTTTGTTTGTTCTATTTTTGATCTTATTTTTCTTTTTAACTCCGATTGTAGCCTTAAGGGATTGTTTGCCCAAAGAGTGGATTAAATGCATGCTGAGTAGAATGAGTCATTCTTTATTGACTAATTTTATCTTATTTATCATCTCAGTTATTCCAGTCGGATGTATTTTAGGGTTACTTGTGATTTCTCTGGATATGACCCATGCATTCTACCTTTCATCAGCTAATCCTTTGGACTTGGTGTTGATCATGCTACCAGTTTCTGTTCTTTTAGCACCGGGTGTAGTATTCTTTTTTCAATTTGCTGCGGAATCACATATTTTAATGATACAAAAAAGATAGTTATGCGGATTGCAGTTATAGGTGCTGGTTTTTCTGGATTAGCAGTATCTTGGAATTTACTGAATCTAAAAAATCAAGTAGTTGTATTTGATCTCTTTTTGGAAGGAGCATCGGCTATAGCAGCAGGATTACTCCATCCTTATGTAGGGGAAGAGGGCCGAAGATCGCTTTTCGCAACTGAGGCTATGCAAAAGACAGAAGAATTATTACACATAGCAACAAGAAGTTTAAGAGAAGAGGTTTTTAGAGAAGGGATCGTTCGTGTTGCTCAAAATGAAAAACAAAGGAAGACCTATAAAAACCACTGCGTGGTTTTTAGAGATATTATAGATTTAGGGAATGATCATTTCTTGATAAAATCGGGGAAAACGGTATTTTGTAAACGTTATTTGCAAGGGATGCGGCTAGCTATTGCAGAAAGAGGTGGACAATTTATTACAGAGAAAATTGCAGATTTAGAACAATTAAAAATCTTTGATCAAATAGTTGTTGCAGCAGGGGCCTCTATTCGCGATTTCCCAGAACTTGAGCAACTGAAATTGAGATTTGTCAAAGGGCAAGTTCTCACTTGTGAGATTCCTATCGATTTGCAAATAGAACGGAGTCTTGTCGGTAAAGGCTATCTAGCAACATCTCATAACATAGGGATCTGTCATGTTGGTGCGACGTATGAGCGCCATGATTTAACAGAAACAGTGGATTTACTGAATACGCAAAATTTGCTTTTTACCAAAGCCTCTAGTTTCTATCGAGATATTTGGCAACTAAAACCTATAGACTGCTCTTCTGCTATAAGAGTGATGCGTCAAGGACATTATCTTCCCGTTGCAACAAAAGTCTCTAATAAGGTGTGGATAATTACAGCTATGGGATCTAGAGGGCTATTATATCATGCTTATTTCGGGGAAAAATTGGCCCAGGCAATAGAAGGAAGATCAACTCTTTCTTTTCAAGAACTAATGTATTACTTAAAATAGATCGACTATGGGTATACAAGCGCAATTTACATTTATGGGGACCAGCGGATCTATGGGAATTCCTGTGATTGGCTGTCATTGTGCAACGTGTAATTCGCTTAATCCTCTAGATAAACGGATGCGTCCTTCTGGCTTGATACAAGTAGCGGATAAGAATTTTATAATTGATGTAGGGCCTGATTTTCGTATGCAAGCTTTACGGTTGGGAATTGAAAAAATAGATGGTGTGTTGATCTCTCATGCTCACTCAGATCACATTGCTGGATTGGATGATTTAAGAGCGTATTATTTTTTGCATAAATCTAAAACCCCCTGCTTGTTATCTGAGCTAACTTTTGAAGAACTCAAGCAACGCTATCCTTATTTGTTCCAACCCACCGATAATAAAAAAAGCGTAACAGCTCAACTCGACTTTTGTGTTCTTTCTCAAGAATTCGGTTCTATTTTTTTTCAAGAAATTAAATGGGTTTTCTTTTCCTATCTTCATGCAGGAATAAACGTGACGGGTTTTCGTGTAGGGAATTTTGCCTATGTATCTGATATAAGATATTACTCTAATCAAGTAATAGACAGGCTAATCGGAGTGGAAACCCTTACGATAAGTGTGCATAAAAGAAAGGCTACAAAGGTGCACTTTGGAATAGAAGAAGCAATGGAATTCTCTGCCCTTATAGGGGCTAAAAAAACGTATTTTACCCATTTATCTCATGATTTCGAGCATAGTAAAATAAAGCTTCCGTCTGGATTTGAGCTTGCCTATGATGGTATGATTATTTTTTTTACAATATCTAAAAAGGATATACATGGCAATTGACCCAGCATCACTGGAGTTAAAAAATTTACATAGAGCGATTCTTGTAGGGGTTTATTCTCATAATCAACAAAAAACTCTTTGTATTGATTATTTAAGTGAATTAGAGCGCCTTTGTGAAACCTACGGTTGGCAAGTTGCCTCTACATTTCCCTGTATGTTGCGTAAAGTAGATACAGCAACTTATTTGAGCAAAGGTAAAGTAGAAGAGCTAGCTCAAATGGTGATTGATTTAAATGCCGATGTGGTTGCGTTTGATGATGAGATTAGTCCTCACCAACAACGTAACTTAGAAAAGCTCTTAAAAAAAGCTGTAATTGATCGCACAGAGTTAATTATTGAGGTGTTTGCACAAAGAGCGCAAACTAGAGAAGCGCGCCTGCAAATTGAGCTTGCTAAAGCAAGATATCAGATGCCTCGCTTGAAGCGTTTATGGACTCACCTTTCTCGTCAAAGTGCAGGAGGTGGAGCATATTTAAAAGGTGAAGGGGAAAAGCAGCTGGAGATTGATAGGAGGATCCTACGACGTCAAATCGATTCATTAAAGCAAGAAATTGAGCAAGTAGCTAAGCAGCGTCACACACAACGGGGATTGAGAATCCGTACGCAAATACCGACATTTGCTATAGTAGGTTATACGAATGTAGGTAAATCCACGCTTCTTAGAGCTCTAACGCAAGCTGATGTTTTAGTAGAGGATAAGTTGTTTGCAACTCTTGATACTACAACCCGTAAATTTGTTTTACCTAATAAACAGGCGATTTTACTAATTGACACCGTTGGATTCATTCGCAAGATTCCACATACACTCGTTGCAGCTTTTCGCAGTACGCTAGAAGAGGCTATTCACACCGATATTTTATTGCATCTAATTGATGTGAGTCATCCAATGGCTTTTTCTCAAGCAGAAGAAACCCTAGCTGTTTTAAAAGAGCTAGGGGCTGAAGATAAGCCGATGATTACTGTATTGAATAAAATTGATCTATGTCCTGATCGCTGCGCGTTAGCTAAATTTCGGTTTTTATATAAGAAAACCGTGCCTATTTGTGCGGAAACAGGAGAGGGATTCGAGCTTTTACTCGATAGTATGATGCGCGAAATTGCTCTTTTGCGTAAAACAGTTCGAGTTAAAATCCCGCAAAGCCATTATGCACTTGTTAGCGAACTGATGGGTTTAGGAAGAGTTCTTGAGTGTGAGTATGAAGAAAATGACGTTGTAATGAAATTAGAAATACCGGCTTCCTTAGAACATCGTTTGCAACCATTTTTACTAGGTTAACCTATGACTTTAAAAGCAATTCCGGCAGAAGAGAGGCCCAGGGAGCGTTTATTGCGAGATGGGATTGACTCTCTTTCTTTAGCAGAGCTCATAGCTATTGTTTTAAGCAGCGGGACGCGTGGTAAATCGGTTTTGAGTTTATCAGAAGAGCTTATTGTGCGATTTGGCAGCCTTGAATATTTATTAGATGCTTCTGTAATTGAGCTTATGGAACTTAAAGGAATAGGGCTTGCTAAAGCAATTCAGCTAAAAGCGGTTTTTGGTATTGCGTTGAAATGCCGCCGTCCACAATCTTTAAAAAAATACTCCATTCAATCTGTGGAGGAAGCCTATCTTTTAGCAAAAGGAGAAATTGGTCATTATTCTCAAGAAATTTTATTAGTCATCTTGCGAGATGTACGCGGATTTTTAATTCATAGAGAGCAGGTAGCGGTTGGAACGCTATCTCAGGTATTGATCCATCCAAGGGAAGTGTTTTATCCTGCTGTGCGTTATAAAGCTCATAGTATGATTTTAGCTCATAATCACCCTAGTGGGGATCCCACCCCATCCAAAGCTGATATTGAATTGACAAAAGTTCTTATGCAATCTGGTCAGGTTATGGGCATTGAGATTGATGACCACCTAATTATAGGTAGAGATCGTTTTGTTTCTTTAAAAGAGCAAGGTATTATGAATAACTTTTCAAAATATTAATCTTTTTTAAAAAACAGCTATCTTTTCTTTATTTCTATCTATTTTTAGGCTTCTTTTAGTATACTTTTATCTACTATGGATCAGAAAAGAAAATTTAAAGTTGTTACTTTAGGCTGTCGTACCAATCAATATGAATCACAGGCTTATCAAGATCAATTGCTTGCCTTAGGTTATAGTGAAGCCAAAGAAGCAGAGCAGATAGACTTATGTATTATTAATACATGCACCGTTACAGAGTCAGCAGACAGCTCCAGCCGCTTTCAAATTCGTCATTTGCATCGTAAATACCCTGATGCAAAGATTGTTGTTACAGGATGTCTTGTTGAGAGCGCAAAAGAGGCTCTGCAGAGCATGGGTGAAATAGATTGCATTGTACCAAACAAAGATAAGGAAAATCTTCTCTCCTATATACTTCCAGAACAAGAGATGCCAGAATTTAAAATTTGTCAATTTGAAGCCCGTACCCGAGCCTTTGTTAAAGTCCAAGACGGATGTAACTCCTTTTGCACCTATTGCATTATTCCTTATGTTCGGGGTCGTTCTCGCTCTCGAGATTTAATGGAGATTTTGCAAGAAGTAAAAGGGTTAGTTTCTAATGGATATAAAGAAATTGTTTTAACAGGAATTAACATCGGTGATTTCGAATCCACTGAAAAAATTCGTTTAGCAGATCTGGTTAGGCAAGTAGATGGAATCGAAGGAATTCAAAGATTACGTATCTCTTCAATTGATCCCGATGAGATAGATGAAGATTTAGCAGATGCGGTTTTGTCCTCCAAACATATCTGTCCTTCTATGCATGTTGTTTTGCAATCAGGATCAAATACCATTTTAAAACGTATGAACCGTAAATATACTAGAGAAATTTTTCTAGAAACAGTAGATAGACTACGCAACGCAAACTCTGATTTTACCTTTACAACCGATGTCATAGTTGGTTTTCCAGGAGAGAGCGAACTAGACTTTCAAGAGACCCTAGCTGTAATGGATTATGTGCGTTTTTCAAAAGTGCATATGTTTCCTTATAGCCCACGCCCGCGTACAAGAGCCGCTCTTTATCCTAACCGGATAGACCCAGAAGTTCTTAATATAAGAAAGCAACAAGTTTTGCGCTTAGCAGAAGAACATGCGTATTTTTTAAGAGAAAAATATGTAGGTCGTACTCTTCCAGTACTTATAGAAAAAGTAGAAGATGTCTCTAGTGGTCATACAGAAAATTTTCTGCGAGTATTGAGTCAAAATAAAGCTCTTAAATCTAATGATCTTGTAGAAATGCAATTATATGAAAATACTCCCGAGGGTCTCTTAGGAAGAATTGTATGAATATTACCATTGCTCATCGCATGCGTCCTTTCTCTCATAAAATGGGAAGCGTTTTTCTTTTGCCTAATAGTCATTTTAAAGTAGAGCTGTTTCCTACTCTGTTGCGATTTACGGATTTAGAAAATCGCATAGAGCCTCTAGAAATACGTCTTTTTATTAGAGGACCTATTCAGTCATTTACAGTGGAATTGGATTTAGAAACCGGTTCAATTTGCGTATTTGGTAGCACTTTAGATGGATATATACGTTATTCTCTTTTCTATAAGGCCTCAAAATTACTATTGCTGTGTGAAAAAACCCCATCTACTTTGCAGCTACAATACGGTTCCACATTATCGCAGCTGAAACCAAAACAAACATTAGCTATTCCCGTGCCATTTTGCTTAGAATCACAAGGCCTACAAGAAAGATTACACTTAGGTATTCATAAAGCTCAAGATTGGGAATTGGTACAAAGGCGTTTTAATCTACAAGAAATTTTTCCTTTTTGGTTAGCCCTTGCACAATGGGTTCCTTCTATTGCTTATGAAGATAACGATCAAGGAATGTTCTTGCTCATTCATAAATGCCAGAGGGCCATTGAAAAAAAAGAAAAGCTACAAATCATCAATTGCTTTAAGAATGTATTCTTAGCTGCTTTTGAAGGAGTGTTTGTGCCTCGCTTATTCGATAGTGACTATCAAGGCATTATTGATCTAGAAGAGAAAGCATTACCTGCAGTAGCTCTTCTTTTACAAAGTGCTAAATTGCTAAGAAGGCTCTTTTTTGTGGAAGAGGAAAACCTATTTTCTATTTTGCCTTGTGTTCCCCCAGAGCTACACTGTGGTAGAATCATTCAATTACAAACAACAAAGTTAGATAGGATAGATATAGAATGGTCTAAGAAAAGACTGCATCGCTTGTTTATACAAACAAGCAGTACAAGACCTGTTATATGTCAACTTCCTAAGGAAATTTCGAGCTGTCGTTTAAGAGTACACAGAAAAGATAAGGGGCAAAAGCTACAAGTGGCAAACGAGGGGACTTTACAGATTCCGGCTCTTGCTCACGCAAAAGCTTGGTTAGACCGTTTTGAGAAGTGAGTTGTTCTAGATCGAACTTGAACCGTATGTCTTGTCGATTACACTCCAGGCTTTTGAGCTATTGTACGGGAGGTTTGGGGCATATGCTTTTTTTATCCAGCCGCTTACATCCCTTTTAGGGATGCCATAGCTTTTACAAACTTGGATCATACGTTTGCCTGAACAGATCTCACTTACAACTTTTTGCTTAAACTCAAGTGTATATTTTTTAGATTCTTTTTTTTCAGCTAAGATCTCATGTGGTATAGGTTTTTTTTTAATCAAGACTTTTACAGTCTTTTTGGAGATGTCTTGTTTTTCTCGGTTTATACATTGACTTGAACAAGCTTCACTTGTGAGTTTTTTATTCAACTTATCTATGAGTGTTTCAAGCTCTTGGTTTTGCTTTGTTTTGATAAGCCATCTATCTAATTTTTTAATCGAAAATTTGGAGATCTTGGGAAACTCTTTAATATTGGTGCTTTGAGTTGAGTTCAATTTGGAGATATCTTGTTTTTCTCGGTTTATACGTTGACTTGAACAAGTTTCACTTGTGAGGTTTTTATTCAACTTATCTATGCATCCTTCAAGCTCTTGGTTTTGCTTTGTTTTGATAAGCCATCTATCTAATTTTTTAATGGAAAATTTGGAGATCTCGGGAAGCTCTTTAACAGTGGTGCTTTGAGTTGGGTGCAATAAAAAAGTATTTTCTTGTTCTTTGAGAGGAGGTTGTAATTTGGAGAGGTCATCGATCTTTTTAGCAGAATTTATTAATAAGGAAGGTTTTGTATAGATTGTTTTAATCGGTTGTTCTTGAATGCTGTGATTTGTGATAATAGACATGGGAATTTTTTTATAAAAATAAAGCTTTAGAGTCTGATTTTCATAATTGAAAAACTTCTTATAAGATATAGGAGTTTTTCATATTATTCTAGAAAAATATATCGAACCGGTTTCTTGTCATTAAGAGTAAAACCACTATATTGTGAAGTAACGAGGGAGATTTGTGTGTTTTTAGAGCGCTTTCAGGAAAAGATCTATTCTAGCCCACATGATGTATTAGGTTTGCATTTAGTTGATGATAAAAAAGTAGTTCGTATTTGGCGCCCTGGAGCAGAGAATATTTATTTAGAGGTATTTGGATCCATAGTTCAAGCGAAAAAGGTGGATAGCAAGGGACTGTTTGAATGTGAAGTCCCTGAAAAAACAGAATTTAGAGATTATCGTATTTATCACCAAAATGGTTTATTAGCAAATGATCCTTATTCCTTTGGTCCTAGTTTTGGCGAATTGGATAAACATTTATTTGCACGAGGAGTTCATTATCGTCTCTATGAAGTTATGGGAGGAAAAGTCAGCACACATCAAGGGATTTCAGGAGTAAAGTTTGCGGTTTGGGCTCCTAATGCAAGATGGGTTTTTTTAGTAGGGGATTTTAATCATTGGGATGGGCGTATAAACCCCATGCGCAGTTATGGAGGTATTTGGGAATTATTTATTCCAGGTATTGGCAACTATCAAAAATATAAGTTTGAAATTCATACTGATGTGGAAGTATTAATTAAAGCAGACCCTTATGCGAACTATTGTGAGTTAAGACCTGCTAATGCTTCTATTGTATTTGATATTGATCGATATGAATGGCATGATCAAGTTTGGCAAGAAAAACAACTAAAGCGTAATAAAGATAGTTATCCTCTGAATATCTATGAGGTTCATCTTGGGTCTTGGAAGAAAAGAGAAGGAAATTATCTCAATTATAAAGAGATTGCTTTTGATCTAGCTCAATATTGTAATCAGATGAAATTTTCTCATGTAGAACTTCTACCTATTACAGAATATCCCCTTGATGAATCATGGGGATATCAAGTAACCGGTTTTTTTGCACCAACTAGTCGATTTGGAACCCCTGAGGACTTCCAGTATTTTGTAGATTATCTACATCAGAAAAATATTGGAGTCATTTTAGATTGGGTTCCAGCGCATTTTCCCATAGATAGTCATTCTTTACATCTCTTTGACGGAACGTGCCTATATGAACATAAAGACATACGCCAAGGATATCACCCTCATTGGAGTACCTGTATTTTTAATTATGGTAGATTTGAAGTATCGAATTTTCTAATCGCAAGCGCTCTTTTTTGGCTTGATAAAATGCATATTGATGGCTTCCGAGTGGATGCAGTAGCTTCAATGCTTTATCTAGATTATGGAAGAGAAGCTGGTGAATGGATCCCTAATGCGCATGGAGGTAGAGAAAATTTAGCAGCCATTGAATTTATTAAACATCTTAATTCCATTGTCCATCAGTTATTTCCTTTTGTATTGATGTGTGCTGAAGAATCTACCTCTTTTACTGGAGTAACTCATCCTTTAGAAAAAGGTGGCCTTGGTTTTGATCTTAAATGGAATATGGGTTGGATGAATGATAGTTTACAGTATTTTTCTAAAGATCCTCTTTTTCGTAGCTATCATCAAAATACACTTACATTTAGTTTGCTATATGCTTTTTCTGAGAAGTTTATTCTTCCTCTATCTCATGACGAGGTAGTTCATGGAAAAGCTAGCCTGTTGTCTAAAATGCCAGGAAATGATTGGCAAAAATTTGCAAATACGCGTCTCTTCTATAGCTATCAAATCTGTCATCCAGGAAAGAAGCTAATTTTTATGGGAGTAGAGTTAGGCATATGGAAGGAATGGAACTCTCAAGAAGAGCTTCCTTGGGGGCTTTTAGGGTATGAAAGACATCAAATGCTTCAGAGGTTTTTTGAGCAAATGAATGATTTTTATCGAAAAAATTTCGCATTATGGCAATGGGATTTTGATTCTAAAGGATTTGAATGGATAGATTTTTCAGACCAATATAATTGTTGTATTAGCTATTTAAGAAAAGCTGAAGAACAACTTTTGTTTTGTGTGCATAATTTTAGTACTAATTGTATACCCAATTATGTAGTTCATCTATCAAATGTTATGCAGATAGTAGAGGTATTTAATACAGACAAAAAAGAGTATGGTGGTTCTGGTAAACTCAACTCTTCTATAAAAATCATGAATAATCTGAAAAAAAAACCAATTGGTGTACAATTTCAACTCTCTCCACTTGCAACAATGATTTTTGAGGTGCAATTTGTGTCCTAAACAAGTTTTTCATACACATAAACAATACATACAATTCATAGAGGAGATTCATAAACACGATCGACTCTATTTCCTCGAAGCCAAACCTGTTATTTCAGATTATGAATATGATCAGTTGGTAAAAAAAGTAGAAGCTATTGAAAAAATCCATCCAGAGTGGATTGATTCCTCTTCTCCTACCCAGCGTTTAACAGATCAGCCCTCTAAAGGGTTTATCCAAGTAAAGCATAGAACCCCTATGCTGTCTTTGAGCAACACTTATTCAAGACAAGAGGTAGAAGATTTTATTAAACGCATACAAAAATGGCTGGGTCCTCAAAACTTGCAATTTTGTGCAGAACTGAAAATGGATGGCGTTGCTGTAACTGCCTATTATGAAAATGGCAAATTGTTACAGGCACTCACTAGAGGTGATGGTAAGATAGGAGATGATATTACTGCAAATATCAAAGCTGTTCGTTCTATTCCTCTTTGCATAAAAACAAAAGAGAAAATAGAGGTTCGAGGAGAAGTATTTATGCTACATAAGGTTTTTCAAAAGCTTAATCAAACCAAATTAGTTACAGGAGATGAATTATGGGCAAATCCAAGAAATGCAACAGCGGGGGCTTTAAAGCTATTTGATCCAAATCAAGTAGCTAAACGTTCTTTAAGTGCTGTTTTTTATGCTTTTGCTAATGAAGCAGAGACTCCTTGCACAACTCAATATGATTGCCATCACTACTTAAAATCTTTAGGGCTTCCTAGCTTTCCCGATGCATATATCAAGCGTTGTTATACGGCAGATGAAATCATGGATTTTGCAAAACAGATTGAGAAAAAACGACATCAACTTGCGTTTGACATTGATGGTATTGTGATTAAGATAGATAGATTAAAAGATCATTTAGAACTTGGTGTTACAGGTAAAAGTCCTAGATGGGCCATTGCTTATAAATTTGCTCCTGAGCAAGCTGAGACACAAATTAGAGGTATTACCGTGCAGGTAGGAAGAACAGGAGTATTAACTCCAGTAGCTGAATTAGAACCTGTATTATTAGCTGGTAGCACAATTGCTCGGGCTACGTTACATAATCGAGAAGAAATAGAAAGAAAAGACATTCGGATAAAAGATTATATAATCCTTGAAAAAGGAGGGGATGTAATCCCTAAGGTGCTTCAGGTTAATTTAAAAAAACGTACAAAATCTTCGATTGTCTGGCATATGCCACCTTTTTGCCCCAGTTGTGGAAGCAAAGTGGTGCATAATGAAGGCGAGGTTGCTATAAGGTGTCCTAATACCAAAAATTGTCCCGGGCAAGTTATGAGTAAAATCTTCTTTTTTGCAAGTAAAGATGCTATGAATATCGAACATTTAGGGGATAAGGTAATCAAACAGCTCATTGAGAAAAAATTGGTTAGAAGTGCAGCCGATCTCTATCGATTAACTAAAGAAGATTTAGCTCAATTAGAAGGATTTAAAGAAAAATCGATTCAAAATTTGCTAAATAGCATTGATAAATCTCGTCATGTAAACTTAGAGCGGTTTATCTTAGCTTTGGGAATTAAATATGTAGGAGAATGTTCAGCGGAATTGCTTGCTCAAGTAGCTAGAACAATAGATAGACTCTTAGAAATGCGTATAGATGAGTTGCAGAAGATTCAAGGAATTGGGGAAAAAACGGCAATTGCTGTTGTTGAGCATTTTAAAGAGCCAGATCATTTGCAAGAGGTGGAAGCGTTGCTTAAAGCTGGAGTAAAGCCACAATCGATGCAAACAATACAGATTGAAAATCACTGTTTTGCCAATAAAATATTTGTATTAACCGGTACTTTAAAAGAGTATAGTAGAACAGATGCCATTCTTCTTATCAAAGAAAGAGGAGGTAGGGTAACTAACTCTGTTAGTCGCAATACCGATTATCTTTTAATAGGGGAAGATCCAGGATCTAAATTAGTTAAAGCACAAGAATACAAAGTCCATATATTACATGAGCAAGCGTTTAAAGATTTGTTATAGGAGAGAAGATGTATAAAAAACTAGCTAAAGGAGCCCTTATAGGAGGAGTTACTGTTTTTATGTGGAGTATGCTCTCTTGGATGGCTCTCACTTGGCATATGCAAACCTATTTTAAGTTTACAGATGAAGCAGAGGTTGCAAAAGTTCTCAAGAGAAACACCTCACAGAGTGGAATTTATGTTTTACCTAATACGAGCCATTATTCTAACAACACTCCTACAAAAGAGATTAAAAAAGCAGAAGAGATCTTAAAGGCCGGTCCTTTTGTATTTGCTTCTATAACGTTAGGTGGAATGAAAAAAATGGGGGCTATGACTTTAATGATCTCTCTATGTTCCTATATTTTAGCAGCAGCGATTATATCCTGGATGCTTTTACAAACACAAGGCCTACGTTTTTTAGAAAAGACACTCTTTGTGACAATGATTGGGTTATTAACGGCAATTCTAGGGATATTACCCACTTGGAATTGGTGGCATTTTTCTACAGTTTATACTTTTGTAACTTGTTTAGATCTAGTTATCGCCTGGGCATTAGCGGGTTTACTAATGGTTAAAAGCCTTTAAGAGACTTAAATGAGGAACAAGTTCCCCAAGTAGAGTTTGATTAGTAAATCCAGTAATTTTTATAGTTTGCAAAGAACCAATTAAAAAATCTTCTCCTGCAAAAATCACACTTTTCCAACATCTGCTGCGCCCTTTAAGATTTTTATCTTTAGTGCGCTTTTCTACTAGCACTTCTAAGTAAGAACCTAATAGTTCGTGCCTTTGTTCTGTACAGATTTGTTCATGCAGCTGCAGAAGGCTCTGTAGACGTTCTTGTTTTATCTCTTCTGGGATATCATCCCTCCAGCGAAATGCGGGGGTTCCTTTGCGGGCGCTATAAGAAAAAATGAAAGCTATGCTGTAACGGATTTCTTTTAAGATATCGTAGGTTTGTTGAAACTCTTGCTCTGTTTCTGTTGGAAAGCCAACGATGATGTCTGTGCCAAGCGATATATTAGGTACGATTTTTTTTAATAAAGCTACTTTTTCTAAGTAGGTTTCCAAAGTATAAATGCGATGCATTTTTTTCAAAATGCGATTAGATCCAGCCTGGATAGGGAAATGCACAAATTCACATACAGAAGGAAGATCTCGGATGGCTTGCATAAGTTCAACAGTGATATCCACAGGGTGAGATGTCATAAAACGAATGCGTTGTAAACCTTGTATTTGATCTAAACGGTAAAGTAAATCATGAAATAAATAACCCCATTCTGCTTTATCTTTACCATAGCTGTTAACGTTTTGTCCAAGTAGAGTGATTTCTTTGTAACCTTTTTCTACAAGAAGCTTACATTCTTCAATAATTTGATCAGGATGGCGAGAGACTTCTTGTCCTCGTGTATAAGGAACAACGCAATAAGTGCAGAACTTATCACAGCCTCGAATAATAGAGACAAAAGCTTTAAGAGGGTCATCTCGTTTTGCTGCCAAATAATCCAGATTTTCTTCAAATTGATCTACAGTTCGAATGGTTTTCTTACCAGTTAACAAAACCTCATCCAGCACTTCGTTTAGATCATTAATATTATTAGTACCTAATACAAAATCCACATGAGGAAGCTTGCGAAATAAAGAATCTTTTTTAGCCATTGCCATGCAGCCTGTAATACCAATTACAGGTCTTTCTAAAAAATTTTTTCCCATCCGACCTATTTTCCCAAATGCCTTACGCTCAGCTAGATCGCGAATAGAGCAAGTATTAGCGATGAAAAGGTCTGCTTGATCCTCTTCTAATACACGTTTTAATCCTCTTTTTTCCAAAAGGCCAACCATGATCTCCGTATCAAGCTCGTTCATTTGGCAGCCATAGGTCTTTACAAAAAAAGTTTTTACTTGTTGTTTGCGCATAAAGATCTTCTTTGAAGTTAAAAATTAAAACGAGTCTAGCTTAAAAAGAGGCTTTTAGCAAGAGGATCTCAAGAAGTTAGGTTAAGTTTCTTGGCAAAAAAAGAGCAGACAAGTAAACTATCGTTTCTTTAATAAATAAACCAAATATTCAAGGCTTGTAGATGAATGCAAAACAAGATAAAACATTTTTTGTCACCAAAGAGGATGCTCGTCACCGCCGTAAATGGCTGAAACTAGACGCGTCAGGCAAGACTTTAGGAAGATTTGCTAGCGAAGTAGCTAAAGTTTTAAGAGGAAAGCATAAGACAGATTTTACTCCTAATACCGATACAGGGGATGGTGTCATCATAGTTAATGCAAGTAAGATTGCAGTTACCGGGTCAAAAGATGCCCAAAAAATTTATCGCTACCATACAGGCTCTATGAGCGGGATGAGAGAAATTCCTTATCGTGTTATGCTCGATCGAAAGCCTGAATATATTATTTGGCATGCGATTAAGGGAATGATGCCAAAAAGTAGGCTCGCAGAAGCTCAAATGAAAAAATTACGCATTTATGCAAAAGAAGAGCATGATATGCATGCACAATCTCCAAAATCTATTAACATCTAATAGGGACTTATGAAAGAACAAGAATTTATGGGGACTGGCAGAAGAAAAACAGCGGTTTCTTCTATTCGTCTACGTCCCGGTACTGGAAAGATAGAAGTAAATGGAAAAAAATTTGAAGAGTATTTCCCTTTAGCTCTACAAAGAATAACTATTTTATCACCTTTAAGTGAGGTAGATAATCCTGAAAACTATGATCTTATCATCCGTGTAAAGGGTGGTGGTATTGAAGGTCAGGTGATTGCATCTAGGCTGGGTATTTCTAGAGCTTTAGTTGAAAAGAACGTAAATAATCGCCAAGCCTTAAAAAGCCTAGGCTTTCTAACCCGTGATTCTCGTAAAAGAGAGCGTAAAAAGTATGGGCAACCAGGAGCTCGTAAGCGCTTCCAGTTCTCAAAACGTTAGTTTCTCTCCTTTGTTTTGTAGGGCTTTATTTTTTAAAGCCCTTTTTCTTTTGCTTTCAAGAAAAGTCCCCTACTATATTTCCCAATTTAACTCAGCTGAGTAAAGTAATTTTTCTAATTTGTTTTAGCGAAATTTTCAACTTTAGCTTTAGAGGCTTCAGTAAGTGCATTAAATTTAGCCTATTTTTTCAACTACCCTGTATGTGAATTGTTTCCGTTTCTCAGGTGTTTTTCGGACGCTGTTATGGATCTATAAAGGATAACGCCATAGGATCTGTTATGTTAGGAAGTTTTCTTTTCCCAATGGGAGCTGCTCTGTTTACTTAGTATATAGGGCAAGGCATAACAAAGATGGTAATTTTGGTAGATTTGCTTTCGCTTATTGTTCATCTTATATTAGATGTCGTATTAATTTTTAGAGTTAGAAATATCAGTCTTCCTCTCTTCGGTAGTAATATGGTTGTCCTGGGTATGTACTACTTATATTATCCTTAAAAAGGAGGGAATTATATTACTATACTAGCTTTAGGTAGCTCCCTAACTATGTTGTTAAGTAGTTTTAACGAAGCATGATTCATTCTTCTATTTATCTGGGGTATGCGAAAGTCCTCTTTTTTTTCAAAAAATTGCATATGTTTTTTTTCGTATCAAATAACTTTGTCAAATATAATCTATTTGTTTACTTTTACATGTTATTGGGTTTGGTTAATGGTTGTATTTCAAGAATTGAATCTGATAGGACACGGTCTCTTAAATGCTTTGGGAGATACTCTTTTTCTCATGTTTTTTCTTTAATTGCTTCTTGAGTACCTTGCTATTTCCTTGTATAAACTTTGTTGTATTATAGAGATATCCTATCTTATTGCTTTAGAATTAATAAGACCTCTACCTGATCTTTCCTGATAAAACAAAGTGTTGTAAACTTATTTCCTGATTTTAACCCCAAGATTCCCTATAACTGGAGTTGCTTAAAAGTTCTTAAGAATCTAGTTGATAAAGAGTTTTATATTTTTTTTGTAAATAATTAATAAAGAATTTTTCTGAAAGAGCAGATCCTGTAACTTTTTGACAGAGCTCTTCTTGGGTATATTGTCTTCCATATTGATGAATATGTGTCTGTAGCCAAGTACGAATAGGGGAAAGGTTTCCTCTTTCTGCTTGTATTTCCCAATCAGGTTGATCTTTTTTGAATTGAGAGAAGAATTGCGCTGCATAAAGATTACCTAAGGCATAGGTAGGAAAGTATCCTATCATCCCTAAAGACCAGTGGATATCTTGCAGACAACCCTGGCTATCAAGCTTTGGATCAAGACCAAGATAATCGCGCATACGCTCATTCCAAGCATCCGGTATATCTTTAACCGATAAAAACCCTTCGATGAGTTGTTTTTCTATTTCAAAGCGCAGCAGGATGTGTAGGTTGTAACTAATCTCATCGGTTTCAATTCGTATGAAGTGAGGTTGTATATTATTAATAGCTCTATAAAACTGATCTAAAGTAATTAATCCAAATTGTTTAGGAAGTTTTTGTTGTAATATAGGAAAAAAATACTGCCAAAAATGTTTATTTTGACCAATTAAGGTTTCCCAAAAACGGGATTGGCTTTCATCAATCCCTAAAGAAAGCGATTCAGCGAGTGGAGTCCCATAATGCTCGGTAACAAGACCCATATGATATAAGCCATGACCTCCTTCATGGAGTGCTGCGCTAATGGTACCTAGGATATTTTCTGGATTTACAGCTACAGTCATACGGGTATCTTTAGGTTGCAGGCCTGTACAAAAAGGATGCATGGAGCAATCTAAACGAGAAGAAGAGGGAGAAAAACCCATTTTTTTTAAAATTAAATGAGCAAATTCTAGTTGTGTATGTTTAGGACAAAACTGATAAAGAAAACGATTTTCTACAGAGTCTTTAATAGATATTTCTTTGAGTAATTGTTTTAATGGTAGTTTTAATTTACTAAAGATAGCTGTTAGATCAGAGGTTTTGGCTTCTGGCTCATAAGTATCTAATAGAGCATCATAAGGATGCTCTTGATAACCGATAATATCTGCTTTTTCGCGGCAGAGAGAGACCACTTTCTGCAGATGAGGGAGAAATAGCTTAAAGTCATTATGTCTTTTTGCTATTTGCCAGGCATGAACTGCTTTAGATGTTACGTTGGCAAAATTTTTGACAAAAGAAGAGGGGATTTTAGCAGCTAAAGAATAATCTCTACACCATTTTTGCAAAGCAGTTATTTGTATAGGGGTTAGATGGGGGTCTTTAATTGTTTTTGTATCTAAATCAATTAAAGAATCTAAGATTTTTGCAAAGGATTTACTGGTTTTTTTTTGATGAACTAAGCCAGAAAGAAAAGCAATTTGTTCAGGGCGGTATTCAATTCCATCTGATGGCATATAGATTTCTTGATCCCATTCAAGCAGATAGATAATAGAAGAGAGATGAGTTATTTGTTTAGAGAGCTTAATGAGCTTTTGATAGGGATGCATAGATTCCAATTTATTTCCTTAAGCTTTAGATTAGATGAAAGCCCTAAAAAGATGAAACTAGATTTCAGTTACTTACTACTCTTTTTTTATTAAATATGCTTGCAAGGTAAGAACTTATGTTATGAGATAGTGGAGTACAGAAGGCAATGCTTAAAAAAAATAAAGTAATCCCACCACTGCCTACAATTACATCAGAGAGCCAATGAGCACCTGTAATTAATCTAGGCATACAGAGAAAGGAACCATAGATCCAAGCTGGAATGGCAAAGCGCCAACCGGCTAAATAAGAGAAACTAGAAGCAAAAAGCAAGGCTGTTGTGGCATGATCCCCTGGGAAGCTTGTTTTAGACACATCTTTGATTTTCATCCAAGGGATTTTTTCTGATAACATCACACTATTTTCAACTATCAAAGAAGGGCTGGGTCTTGGTATGGAAATAAGATCACGAAAAATCATCCGATTTACAAAAAAGAGGATAAATGCAATGTATAAAACGCAAAAGAGTAACTGTGCAATACGTATTTTACGTAAAGAAGAAGGAGATTTTTGTATCCATATAGTAAAAAATGCCAATATGCATAGATCTTCTAACCAATCTGCATATTTGTGGTTTGCACAAGCCCAAAATATTTGCCAATGATGACTATTTAGTAGAGATTGATTGATCAGTTTAAAAAATGCAATGTCTAGCTTTTGCCAATAGACAGCTGCTTTGGGCCAAAATAAACTTACTAGTAAAAGTGTCAGAAGAGTTTGTAAAAGAAAAAAGGATTTGAGTTTATATGAGGTTATCATTGTACTCTCTTAAAGTATCGGTAAGAAAATAGACTAAAGCAAATGCAAAAAGGGAAAAGAATGGCATAAAAAGCAGAGATGGTTTCATTTTCACTTAGAATTATAGCCGCATCTAGCAGAGTAAAAAAAGCAATAAATCCAAATAGAGCTAAAGCATAGGTTAGAAAAACAGGAAAACAGCGTCTATGACTTATGCAAAAAGGAGCAATGGCAAGAACTACTAATAAAGATAAAAGAGGCATAGTAACTTTCAATAAAAAATAAGAAAGAGCTGTAGGATATTCATAAGGGCTCAATCTTTTTTGAACCAAGTCCTTGAATAGAATGCTAATCTTTTGATTTTCTAGAGAAGTGGATATTTTGTAGTTTTCTAGAAGGCCTTTAGAAAATAGACCAAAAGCATACTTTTCAAAAGACTCTACTCTTTCAAAATGCCCTTTACCATTTCGTTTAAGTTGATCTACAAAAAAACCTATGGGTTGTTTTAGATCATAACAAAGAGATTTCATATGCCAAATTTCATTAGCATTGCGAACCCAAAATACATCAGTTAATAATTGTTTTTGAGTGTCTTTAGAATGGTAAATGAGCTTAGACTGGTCTGATAAAGATAACGTGTAAAGATGACTATTTTTAGAAGAGGGCTTCCAGTGCTGTTCTTGGAATCTATCGACAAAAGTTAAACTAGAAGGAAGTATCCATTCATTACTTATATAATTAAAAAGAGCTAGAGCAATAGCTAGATAAAAAAAAGGGCGAAGGATTACTTTTAAAGATAAGCCAGAAGCTCTTAGAGCCACTAGTTCTCCTTTTATATTTAGTGCAAATAACACCTTAATTGTAGTGATTAAAACAGCTAGTGGAATCAATAAGTCAGCTCTTTTAATGAATTCAAATAGATAATATAAAAAGATGTGAAAAAAAGTGATTCTTGTATCTTGCATAAAGTCTTGCATATGTAGAGAATAATCTATTAATGCATAGATAGAATAAAAGCAGCCTAAAAAAAGAAAGAAAAAACTTACTATTTCTCGAGTAAGATAGCGTTGCCAAATTTTTACATGCATTATTCAATCCCTTTAGAAACCAATTTTAGTTGCCTATAACTAGCCCAAGCTATTAAAGGGTGGGGGATAAGTAATAGGCTAATAGCTAAGAGTGCATTAGGATACATAGATTTAGCAATAATAAAACATAGCATAAAAAAAGCGGCTAAAGAAATAGCCCATATTGCTTTTTTCTTAGATTGATTACGGCCAATCTGCAGGCCTAAACAAGTGCCAATTAATGTAAAGGTAAAAGGAGCAAAAGCGATAGAAATCCGTCTCGCTATTTCAATGAGTATTTTCTTAGGTATTTTAACATGTGTTTCTAAGCACTCTTTTGCCAAAAGCATACGCAATGTTAGGTAATCATGATGAGACAACCAGTTGGTATGTTGCATAAATTGACCGAGTTGAATAGCTTTTATTTTCATATGATCTTGATTTTCAATCATAAGATGATCAAAACCATATTCTTGTTTGGAATCAAAAGAAGAAATATAGGAAATCGTATTTCCCTCTAATTCTTCATTAACTAAAGCGAGATTTTTGAAAGAAAGCAGGTTAAGGCGATTAGAGTTATTTTTAAGAGCAATAATTACATCCTCTGCAAACTTAGCTCCTCTTGAGACCTGTAGGTCGATATAGATATTTTTAAGTTTGATAGGACTTTGTTTTTGTAAAATAAATAAAGGATTAGAAGTCACTGTTTCGTAGATCAGCATCCTTGCCTTACTGCGGCAAATAGGGCCTAATTCAAAAGCAATCATAGCATTGACTAAAACCAGTAGAAATCCTGAGGTTAAAATAGGGAGTACAATTTTTTGTAGGCTAAGACCAATTGTGCGCAGGGCTGTAATTTCTTGATAACAACTAAGCTTTTGAAAAAGCAAAAGGGAAGAGATCAGGCACGATATAGGAATGGCAATCGGCAGAATATAAGGGATTTGATATAAAGCAAATAGAGCAATCTTGGTAAAAGAAGCTTCAGATGTAATAAATCTAGCAATTTCTTGAAAGCGAAGTACAAGTAAGACACTAATAAATACGCTTACGCAAAGAAAGAAGACCTGGAAGTAATTGCGCAATAAATAGCGCCATAAAATAGGCATAAGCGTAAAATAATGGATTAAAAGGCAGAAGTCATTCTAGGGGATTGCGAAATATTTCAAAAAGAGGAAAATGTTAAAGATAAGAGATCCGTTGCTTAAAACGATAAAAGATTTTCTAAAATCAAAAAACGTATCTAGTCAGCCGATTTTAATTGGTTATTCAGGAGGATGCGATTCTAAATCTTTGCTTTACTTAAGCTTAGAGTGTTCTTTGCTATTCAAATTCCCTCTATATGTGGCACATATTGATCATGGATGGCGAGACGAGAGCAGTAAACAAGCTAAAGTGCTACAAAAAGAAGTAGAAGGGCTTGGGTTACATTTTCACTTAAAAGTTTTACATTTTGAAGATTTTGAAAAAAAAAATCTAGAACAACAAGGTAGAGAGAAAAGACTGCACTTTTTTAAGGAGCTTTACCAAAAATTAGGTTGTCAAGCTCTTTTGCTAGCTCATCATGCAGAGGATCAAGCCGAGGTTGTTTTAAAAAGAATATGTGAAGGAGCTCACCTTACTTCACTTCGTGGAATGCAACTAGATATGAGATTAGAAGAAATGCGTATTTGGCGACCTTTACTCCCTGTTTCTAAAAAGATACTTCGTGCTTGGTTGGAAAAAAAAGCTCTTGTTCCTATAGAAGATCCCACAAATGAGAACTCACAGTTTTTAAGAGCAAGGATGCGTAAAGAGATCTTTCCAGAACTAAGTCGCCTTTTTGGTAAGGAAATTGCTGGAAATCTTTGCAAATTAGGAAGACAAGCACAAGAACTAGATAGATATTTTTATCAAAAAAATCTTATTCTATTCACAATGCAAAAAGAAGATGATATCAAGATAGAATGGGATTTAAATCCTTTTTTACCTTTAGATAAAGTGGAGCTATATTATGCTATTAAACAATGGTTGCGAATACAAAAAGTGATATTACCTAGTTCTCTTATGGATATAATCATGGAATGCCTTGTAAAAAATAAGACTAAAGAGCTTCTTTATAAGAACAAACTATTAAAAATTGATTTGGGAAGGCTTATTTTAATAAAAAATAATATAAAAAAATAGCAGTTTAATATTTATTATATGATTATAAATCATTTAGATTCATATAATTCAAACAAAGTAGTTTGAAAAGTAAAGAAAAAATAATTTTCTTTTTGCTAAGATGTGAAAAAACTCCATCTTGTAAGTTTTCTTGCTTAGAGTGGAATATGCTTGCTCTCAATGATTTGATTGTAAAACTAAAGGATAGAAACAGCTTTACTTTAATCGAGATTGAGTGGTTTAATCTTTTAATCCAAGAGAGTGTTTAACTATTATGAATAATGACAATTTAAAACCAGAATCTAGTCCTAAAAAAGGCTTGCCAGGGGGCTTTTTCATTTTGCTATTAGCAGCCGTCTTGGTGATTTTGACTGTTCAAAATTTACAGGATGATAAAGCCGCTAAGGTTTCTTTTAGTTATCAGGTAGAGCATCTTGTGAATTTGGATTTGATCCAAAAAGATGAGAGCCGCAAAGCAGCATTAAATGATAATTTAGTAACCTTTACTGGAAGGTTTAAAGAGAAACAAAGTGATGAAGCAAAAAGTCATTATCGCTATCTTGAACTTCTTTACTTAAATCATGAACTTAGCGGCAAAAAAGAAGAACTTGCTTCTGGAATTAGTCAGTCAAAAAAATTAGTAGAGGAATCGGCGGAACTATTACTTCGTTTAAGTGGACAACCGGTCTCTAAAGAGGGATATATTGTCATAGATCCCATTTATAATACTCCCAGTGAAAATCATAGCATTGTTATTCAATCTGTTTCCAGTCAAGGCCTAATAAGCCTTAATGACCTAGAAAAAACGTTTCCAGTGCTCTCTCGAGAAGCAAATCCCACAGAAACCGCTACTTTTGGTAAGGATTTACTAACCTTAATTGAGAGATTTCGCTCTCCGTCTCTTGGTATTGGTAACGAAATGATGAAACAGCAGCTTAAAGAGCTTTATGAAGAAGTAAATCAGGCTTCTTCTTTAACCCCGCAAGAGCAGGTTTCCATTTATCGAAGTGCTCTTACTTCATTAGATCAACTAGTTTCAGAACTTAACCAAGAGCAACAAAATGTACGTTTATTGCAATTAAGAAGTGTACGTAACTATAAGAATCAGTTAGAAGAATATGCGAGTGTGCTTTCTCTATTAGAGAAAAATGAGGCACAGTTTGAAAAATCTAAGCAAAACGTTGCAAATGTCACTTGGTATTTTAATAACCAAGAGTTGTCTACTCGAATGTTAGAAAAGCAAGATCCTGAAATATATGCCCATTGGTTCTCTCAAGCCAAACAGGAATGGGATAACTTTGGTGTGAATAAGGGGTCTGTATTTAAAGCTCCAGACCAACCTCGTAATCTTGTATTGGAAAAAACATTTAAAAGCGAGGAACCCTCTCCTAATTACTTTAGCTACATTCTAACGATTCTACCGGTAGTTCTGGTTGTTGCTGTATTGTATTTCGTCTTTTCTCGTCAAATGAAAGGAGTAGGAACAAATGCCATGAATTTTGGTAAGTCACCTGCTCGTCTTTTAACTAAAGACAAGAATAAATTTACTTTTAAAGATGTAGCTGGCTGTGAAGAGGCTAAAGAAGAATTACAAGAGATTGTTGATTTTTTGAAAGAACCCGGAAAATTTACCGCCTTAGGAGCGCGTATTCCTAAAGGTGTTTTAATGGTAGGAGCTCCAGGAACGGGTAAAACTTTAATAGCTAAAGCTGTTGCAGGAGAAGCCGATCGTCCTTTTTTCTTTATCTCAGGTTCTGATTTTGTAGAAATGTTTGTTGGTGTAGGTGCAAGCCGTATTCGAGATCTCTTCGATCAAGCTAAAAAAAGTGCTCCTTGTATTATTTTTATTGATGAAATTGATGCTGTAGGGCGTCATCGTGGCTCTGGAATTGGAGGAGGGCATGATGAAAGGGAACAAACACTCAATCAGCTTCTTGTAGAAATGGATGGATTTGATACAAATGAAGGGGTCATTTTAATTGCTGCAACTAATCGCCCGGATGTACTAGATAAAGCACTATTGCGCCCCGGTCGGTTTGACCGAAGGATTGTAATCGATCTTCCTGATATTAAAGGCAGATATGAAATTTTAAAGGTTCATGCCCGTAAAATTAAATTGGACCCTACTGTAGATCTGATGAATATCGCTCGTAATACACCAGGCTCATCAGGTGCTGATCTAGCAAATATTTTGAATGAAGCAGCGTTATTGTCAGCGCGTAAAGGTCGTTATGCAGTGACAGCAGCTGATGCAGCGGAAGCTTGTGATAAGGTACGGTATGGAAAAGAACGCAGAAGCTTGGAAATTTCTCAAAATGAAAAGAAAACCACAGCCTATCATGAAGCAGGACATACTGCAGTTGCTCTTTTCGTCAAACACTCAGATCCTGTAGACAAAGTTACCATTATTCCTAGGGGTTTGTCTCTTGGTGCTACGCACTTTATGCCAAAGAAGAATAAATTAAGCTATTGGAAAAAAGAACTTCTTGATGAACTTGCTGTGCTGATGGGAGGCCGTATCGCGGAAGAGATCTTTATTGGAGATATCTCAAGTGGGGCGCAGATGGATATTTCCCAAGCCACAAAACTTGCTCGTCGTATGGTATGCGCATGGGGAATGAATGAGAAATTAGGTACTGTTGCCTATGACGAAGGATCTGATAATGGGCAGTATATAGGTGTGCCTAACTATCATGAAAAGAGCTATTCTGAAGCAACAGCAGAAGCTATTGATGAAGAAGTAAAAAAGATTCTTCACGAAGCAAATGAAAAAGCAACACAGATTATTTCAGAAAAGCGAGATGGTTTACAAAGGCTAGCAGAAGCTTTAGTAGAATATGAAACCTTAAGCGGTGAGGAAGCCAGATCTCTTATTGATGGAACTTTTGACATCGAGAAAAAGAAACAAAGTCTAGAAGAAGAAAAGCAGCAGAAAAAAGCCCCTTCTCCTCCACAAACATCCTCTGATCGGACCTTCCCGATTAGTGATAGTCCTTCTTCCCAGCAGATTTAAATCTTTTTGAAGAGCTCTTATAAAAAGAGCTCTTTTCTTATTAGATGTATTCATCTATCTACATTCTTTAGAACTAGAACTTATTCATTTTATTCAACCCATGTTTAATCTGTTGCTCAATTGCAAAATCAGTCACTCCTTTGCAAAATGGACCATATATCTGATTTCACAGCACTCTTAAGAAGGGCTTTTTTTCTGGCAGCGAGAACTTCCTAATTTTAATCAATAATCGAAGTTCTAAGTGTTTTTTTATTTCTCTCCTTTTTGGAAAGAAATGTAGCAAAAAATTTAATTAGGCAAGAAGTCTATTAATTGATAAGGTTTTTAATTAAAATATTTACTAGAGCTATAATAAATCCGTTAATTTTTTTGTTCCAAACTTAAAAGAGATCTTTATGTCAGTTATTTCTTGTAATATAGGAGCTCAACTACCGCAAGTCTGTCTTCTTTTGAAAACTCCAAAGCCCGAAGCTACGAGGGCATACTATACTGCAATTAATTCTCTTATATCTAACAGTGTAGATCCCATCTCAGGGAGAATACATATAGCAATCCTACCATCTGATACAGCTCAGGCTGGGTTTGCCTTTGTGGGAGAGAAAGAGTTAAATGAAATCCAAGATCCTGACTCCCACCCCATTCATTTTTGTTCAGTAAACAGTGACCTTTTTATCCGATCAATTTCTCTTCCTCCAGGTTTAATTGTCATATTGAGATCGCCTTCTATCGAAAAGACTAAACAGTTTTATTCTAACTATAAGAAATGCCAAGAAGAACAACATGGTAAAGGTTCTAAGCATTATAGTATTGATTGGATAGGGCCTTTTACAGAAATCTATCCAGAACGGAAGGTTCCTTTAGGAGGAATGGAATTTATTTATCAGGTACCCGATTTGAATGCTATTCTTGAACAACTAAAAAAAACCCAATTTAAGACAATTTCTTTAGATAATTCTCACATGTTAATAAATGATCCAGATGGACGCCAAATGAAAATCATAGCAACTTCTTAAATAAAAGAGTTATTAATATGACAAGCATTTCAGCATGCAATCCAAATGAGCTTCCTTTGGCACTAGTCGTTGGGGGAGGGCCGGCAGGATTAGTAATGGCAAACCTCTTACAGCTATACCAAAATAGGTTTTGTTTAATTGAATAACGAACCTTTCCTTCAGATTTAAGTAAAGCAACTGGGGTGCATAAAAGCACACTCAAGTTACTGGATAAATTAGGTCTGATAGATAAAATTACTAAGCGCTCCATCAAACTTAACGGAAATAATCTGTATGTAGAGGGCAAGCTTGTTCAAAAGATTGTTTTTGAACAAGGAAGAGACCTTAATGATAAAAATATTTCAATAGATCAATCTATTTTAGAGGAAATTCTTCAAAATAATTTGACAAGTTCAAATAAAGAGATCAGATGGGGAAAAAAACTTGTTAGTTTTGAGCAAAGTGAAGATTCGATTACAGCTACTGTTCAAGATGTGGTAACAGGAGTTATGGACTTAATTTCTGCAAGGTTTTTAGTAGCTGCTGATGGAGCAAAGAGTACTGTTCGGAAAGAAATGGGTATTTCTTTTAAAGGAGTAACCACTCCTGAGATTTCATTCACTTTTGATGCAAAAGTCATTACTTCATTTTATATAAAAAATGAGATGGCTATGTTTACAAAAGGATTAGATCGTTTGGTTGTTGTTCCCTTGCCAGAAGACATATACAAATTTTCCGGAAGAGTTTCAGACTCTTGGATTCAGTTACATAAATCTAATCTTTATAAGCAACTTGCTACTGTAGTACAAGAAAGATCTGATATTGAAATTGATCCGCAAACAATTAGAGGGGTCAGCTTTTATCATACAGCATCTAGAATCGCTACTTGTATCAAGGATAGAAGGGTTTTTCTCATTGGAGATGCCGCGCATGTGTTTTTTCCAGCAGGAGGATATGGATTGAATACGGCTATTGAAGATGCATTTTCTCTTGCTTGGCGTTTAAATTTAGTGCAAAAAAAAATTTTTAATAGAGTAATATTGGATGATTTTTCTAGAGAAAGAATTGAGAATGCTCTACAAATTCAAGCCGATTCAAATCAAAAAAAGGCAGAGTCTGAAATAATAATCTCTTCTGCAAAAGAATTTGTTAAAAAAGAAATGCAGGTTTATAAGCAAGCTGCAAGCGGTTCTTCTTTTGTAAGGGTTGATACATTTTTTTCTATAAATAAATTGAAAGAAAATTCTCGTTTAGTTCGGAAAAACTTGGGGTTTTCTTTATTAGTTAATACGAACTCAGAGGAGAATCTCACCGCTTTACATCAATTTTCAAGACAAATGCAAGCGGATTCAGGTCTCACTTTTCGGGTAATTCAACTTATAAATGAAGAAACCTCCTTAATACATGATGAAACTCTGTGTTTGATTAGACCCGATAATTTTGCAAAGATTTTTCCATTAAGTCTGGATAGTATTGGTAAGAGCTTAGGTTATTCTAGTAGTCTTTTAGGCTAAAGGATTTTATCTAGGGTTTTTCCAAAAAGAAAGAATAGCATATATTTAATTATAAAAAGCTAGGAGAAGGGTTAATGGATAAAAAAGAAAAAGTTCCTTTAATTGGTTTAGGCACATGGGAGTTATCAGGTAAGTCTTGTATTTCTACGGTAAAAATGGCCTTAGAAATAGGGTATCATCATATTGATACAGCGCTGATTTATAAAAATCACCGAGATATTGCAAAGGCTATTCATGGATTTAATCGAGAAGAGTTATTCATTACCTCTAAATTTTTTCTAGACAAAAAAAATGCTGAAGAAAGCTGTGATCTGGCTTTACAAGAATTGCAATTGGATTATCTGGATTTATTTCTGATTCACTGGCCTGATCGAAAAAAGTCCATGGTAAAAGTTCTCAAAGAGATGGAGAAATTGAAAAAGCAGGGAAGGATTCATCATATTGGCGTCAGTAATTTTACCATAAATCATCTACAAGATGTGATAGATAATAATATTCGGATTGATTACAACCAAGTGGAGTTTCATCCGTATCTTTATCAAAAAGAGCTTTGGCAATTTTGTCAAAACCATAAGATCGGGTTAATTGCTTATCGTCCTTTGGGTAAGGGAAATCTTGTTCAAGAGGAAATATTTAAAAAGATAGGGGATAAATACCAAAAAACATCCGCACAAATTATCTTGAAATGGCTAATTCAAAAAGAAATAGCAGTAGTGGTTAAAGGTTCTTCTAAACAGCACTTACAAGACAATTTTCATGTATTTGATTTCTTTTTACATTCTGAAGATATGAAAAAGATTAATGAATTAAATCGGAATCAACGGTTTTGTGAAACCGATTACTCCGATTTTAATTATTAAAAAAACTTCAGCCTAACCTCCGCGTGCTGCATCTTTTTGAGGGGTTGGAAGAGTTGCCTTATGGCTGAGTTTAACTTGACCACGATCATTAATGTCTAAGACTTTAACCTCAATGATATCGCCTAGTTTTACTACGTCTTCTACATTTTGAACTCTACTATAAGAGAGTTCAGAGATATGACAGAGGCATTCTCTGCCATAAATCTCTACAAAAGCACCAAAATTAACAATGGATACCACTTTCCCTTTATAAGTTTTTCCAATCTCTACATCAGTTGTTAGATTATGAATCATTTCTTTTGCTCGGAGCATCGATTCACTATTAGTGGATGCAATGCTAACACGGCCACTGTCATCAATATCGATTTGTGCACCGGTTTCTTCAATAATGGCGCGAATTTGCTTACCTGCTGGTCCAATTAACGTTCCAATTTTTGAAGGTTTAATCATGACGGTTTCAATACGCGGAGCATAGGAGGAAAGATTTTCTTTAGATTTAGGACATGCTTCTAGCATTTTGTGTAAAATGTGAAGCCTTCCTTGCTTAGCCTGGGCTAGTGCGGCTTGCATAACCTCAATGGTAATCCCTTCTACTTTAATATCGAGTTGGAAAGCGGTTATTCCTTCCATATCTCCTGCAATTTTAAAATCCATATCGCCTAAAGCATCTTCCAGTCCAAGAATATCAGAGAGAATAGCAAACTTTGTCTCTTCTAAAATTAATCCCATAGCAATTCCTGCAATAGGTCTTTTAATCGGTACACCTGCATCCATTAAGGCTAGGCAACATCCACAAACAGACGCCATGGAAGAGGATCCATTGGATTCTGTGATATTTGATTCTAAGCGAATAACATAAGGGAATACATCTATAGAAGGAATAGTCTTTGCTAAGGAGCGTTCTGCTAATTTACCATGACCGATTTCTCGTCTTCCAGGAGCTCCTAAGCGTCCTACTTCACCAACTGAAAAAGGAGGGAAAAAGTATTGTAAATAAAAACGGTTGGACAGCTCACCATCTAAATTTTCAGAGCGTTGAGCCATATTTTCTCCGCCAAGCGTGCAAACAGATAAGGATTGGGTTTCTCCCCTTGTGAATAAGGCGCTGCCGTGTGTGCGTGGTAAAAAAGAAGGTTTAATATTAATAGCGCGAACTTGATCTGTTCTTCTACCGTCAGCGCGTATGTTTTCATCTAAAATCATTTTACGTAGCAGTTCAGCTTGAATTTTTTTAAATGCGCTTTTAATCTCCACTTCTGAATAGATAAGATCTTTATCAGAAGTATATTGGGTAAGCATTTCTGTAAATAGCGCTTTAATAGTAGAATCTCTATCTGATTTTTCTTTAATCCTTAACGCAGTATTTAGATGAATACTTATTTTCTCACGCATATCATCAATCAAATCTGTAGATAAGAGCTTTAGCTCTCCAAGATTTTTGGGTTTACCAATCTGTGTTTGCCACTTAACTAGAGCTTGACAAATGATTTTAATGGTAGCATGTCCTTTTTCTATAGCCACTAAAACCTGTTCTTCTGTAAGAAAATCGGCATATCCTTCGATCATTAAGATAGCTTCTTCTGTTCCAGCTAACATCAGATCTAATTTAGAGAATTTTTGTTCTTCTACAGTTGGATTAATGATAAATTTTCCGTCAATCATTCCAACGCGCACAGCTCCAATAGGTTTAATTAAAGGAATATCAGAAATAACAAGCGCTGCTGAAGCTGCACAAATAGCTAAAGGATCAGGTGCATTTACTCCATCATATGATAATACATAAGAGAGGACTTGAACTTCATTAAAGTATCCCTTTTCAAACAGCGGCCTTAGAGGTCTATCAATTAATCGACTCATAAGGGTTTCTCTTTCTGTAGGACGTCCTTCACGTTTAATAAAACCGCCTAAAGTTTTTCCTGAAGAAGAAAATTTTTCCTGATAATCTATACGTAAAGGAAGAAAATCTGTTTCTGCAGAAGGTTTAGATGCTTGACAAGCCGTGCTTAATAAAACAGTTTCTCCACAAGTTAAAAGAATAGAGCCATTTGCTTGGCGAGCTACTATACCTGTTTCAAATTTTATGGTTTTTCCTTCTTCAATAGAGACAGTTATTTCCTGATGGTCAAATTGCATGAGATGTTATCTCCTTAAATAGTTTTTAGTGGGGCTACTTTGAATTGGAGGATGAATGAATCATTTCTTAAGAAGAGAAATCTTTCTAAGAAATGATTCATTCATCGATTCGTCAACTAAAATATTACCCTGAAAATATAAAAGCTTAAGTGAAACTATAACAAGAAGAAAGATATGCAACAAGTCAAATGCAGGGCTTTTAAAACTCTTAAGATGTTATAAGAAAAAAACCGCTAAGCGAAGAGTCCTAGCGGTCAGGGTGTAAGCACTCAAGAATTTGAGATTTAAGGTTTTTTACGCAAATTTAGCCGCGTGACTAAACTTTGGTATCGCTCAGTATCAGTAGAATTGAGATAGTCAAGAAGCTTACGCCTCTGTGCAACAAGCCTTACTAAGGTAAGTCTGGAGACGCTATCCTTGGACTCACGCTTAACATGCTCATCAATTTCTGCAATTCTTTCTGAAAGGATAGCAATTTGTACATCTGCTGATCCAGTATCTTTTTCATGCAATTGAAACTTCTTCGTGATCTCTTCTTTGGTACCTTTATCTAAAGACATTATAAAAAATCTCCCGTAAAGATTGAGAGTTAAAACAAATGGGCAAACTTTAAATTGTAAAGCATAGGCCACATTATAACGCAAACCTTTAATGAGAGCAACAGAAAAGCCTTTTTATAGATTATTTTTGCCTTTTTAAAAAATTGCTTATCGTTGTTTTAAAACTGCGTATTCTTCTGTATATATTGATTTAAGAAATTTTTACATCTAGAAGTTTTATAGAAAAACCTTGATATTTGAGTTTTTTAAATGATTTTAGGTTTTTGTGGAAGACGATATTAAATTTATGAAAAAAGCGCTGATAGAAGCAAAAAAAGCCTGTAAAAGAGAAGAAGTTCCTGTAGGTGCTGTGCTTGTATTAAATGGTCAGATTATTGCGCGAAGCCACAATCAGACAGAAAGTAAATCAGACCCAACTCAGCACGCAGAAATCATTTGCTTGCAAAAAGCTTCAAAAAAGCTCAAAAATTGGCGCCTTTTACAAACCACTCTTTATTCTACTTTAGAGCCTTGCTCTATGTGCGCTGGAGCCTTATTGCAAGCTCGTGTTGCTCGCCTCGTATGGGGGGCTCCTGATAAGCGTTGTGGAGCAAACGGAAGCTTTGTTAATCTATTTTCTTTAAAACATCCTTTTCATCAAATTACAATAACCTCTGGTATTCTAGAACAAGAGTGCTCAGAGGTTATGATTCATTTTTTTAAAAAAAGAAGGGGGAAAAGACATGGAAAGTGTTTTTGATGATTTAATTAGGTTTCAAAAAAAAAGATTACTTAACTGTGCGCAAAGAATTGTTCCTGGGATTATTGAAGACGATCTGCTGCAACCTAACGATTTCTCCGATCTTGAGCTGCATCCTCATTTTCGATATGAAGAAGGTGTGCTTGAGGGGTTATTAACAGCTCGTATGGCCTACTTATCTTTATCTAAGAGTTCTTAAATTCTTGTTTTTAAATGAAAAAGCAATTAAATTACATGATCAAAACCTATTTTTCTCTTAAGGAGTTATTATGAAAAAGAAAGGACACCCTCCCTATCAAGAAGTCTTGTTTATTGATTCTGCAACTGGATTTTCCTTCGTTTGTGGTAGTACCTTGCAGTTAAAGGAAATTCAAATCTATGAGGGAAAAGAATATCCTGTATATAGAGCCCCTATTACTTCTGCATCTCACCCATTTTTTACAAAAGACAAAAAATTGGTTGATTCTGAGGGGAGAGTAGGTAAGTTTGTTAATCGATATGCTAAAAAAGTAAAACCAAAACAGGAAGATAATGCAGAGATTGTTCAGGCTAAGGTTAGTAAAAAAACCAGATCTAAAAAGACAAAAAAAGCGTAAATTAAGGTCATTTTAGGTAGCACATGCAAGAGCAAATGCGTAAGCTTCTTTTTCGGTTTGAACAAGTAGAAGAATTGCTGGCTCAAACAGATGTGCTTTCTGATCAAAAACGTTATCAAGAACTTGCTCAGGAGCACTCCTACCTATCGGATGTAAAAGATAAATGGCTGCTTTGTGAAGATCTGCAAAGACAATTAGAAGAAAATCAAAGCTTGTTAAAAGAAGAGAAGGATCTTGTTTTTGCAGATTTTATTCGACAAGAAATAGTGGAGTTAGAAAAAAAGATCTCTGTTTCTACTTCTGATTTAAATCATTTATTGATTCCTCCTGATCCTCTTGATAGTCGTAATGTTATTTTAGAAATGAGAGCTGGTACAGGAGGCGATGAAGCAGCTATTTTTGTTGGAGACTGCGTTAGAATGTATAAACTATATGCAGATTCTAAGAGTTGGAAACATGAGCTTTTATCTTGCACCCCTTCTGAGATGGGTGGTTTTAAGGAATATTTTATGGTTCTTTCTGGTCATAATGCGTACAGATATTTGCAGTACGAGGCAGGAACTCATCGTGTTCAGAGAGTTCCTAAAACCGAAGCGCAGGGGCGAGTACACACATCAGCAGTTACCGTTGCGATTTTAGTTGAACCGGATGAAAATGAAAAAATTATTTTAGATGAAAAAGATCTTAAAATCGATACCTATCGAGCTTCAGGAGCCGGTGGCCAGCACGTAAACACTACAGATTCGGCTGTGCGCATTACCCATATTCCAACTGGGCTTGTTACCTCTTGTCAAGAAGAGCGTAGTCAGCATAAAAATAAAGATAAAGCAAAGCGTCTTTTACTAGCTAAACTTGCAGAAAGAAAAAAACAGAAAGCAGAATCGGAAATGGCTTCCCTGCGAGCCTCTCAAGTGGGAACAGGGGATCGTTCAGGAAGGATTCGCACTTACAATTTCCCTCAAAATCGCGTAACGGATCATCGCATCGATTTAACCATTTATAAACTTAATTTGATTATGGAAGGGGATCTTGATGAAATTATTACCGCTTTAATTGCTTATTTTTATCAGAAAAAACTCGAGAGCCTTGGAAATCAATTTTCATGAGATCTCTAGGCGAAGTTCTGCAAATAGCAACACAATTTTTACAGAAAAAAGAAATTGTGCAAGCGAGGCGTTTTGCGGAAGATCTTTTAGCTTTTGTACTAAAAAAATCTCGACTAGATCTTTATTTGCAATTTGATTTACCCTTAGAAGAAAAAGAACTGGAGCACTTTCGCTTCTTGATTAAACGTCTATCTTCAAAAGAACCTATAGAATATATTTTAGGTAAGGTTGAGTTTTATAACTGTCTTTTTTCTTTGAACCCTTCTGTTTTGATTCCTCGACCAGAAACAGAAATCTTGTTAGATCATATTTGCCGAAAAATTGAAAAGGAAGAAAAAAAACCGCAAATTGCCTGGGATATTTGCACAGGATCCGGCTGTTTAGGTATTAGTCTAAAAAAAAGATTTTCTTTTATAGAGGTAACTCTTTCTGATCTTTGTCCTAATGCTTTACATGTAGTTCACTTAAATGCTAAGCAAAATCAAGTGGAAGTAGAAATTTTATTAGGAGATTTACTGAAGCCCTTTGAAGGAAAAAAAGCAGATCTTGTGATTTGTAATCCTCCTTACGTTTCTTTATCTGAATATGAGGCGTTAGATCTTAGCGTAAAAGGGTTTGAGCCAAAGCAGGCGCTTGTAGCAGAAGAAAATGGGCTATTGTTTTATCGTCTTTTGAGTCAGCAATTGCCCTTTTTTTTAAATAAGGGGGCAAAGGTTTATTTAGAAATAGGAGCAACACAAGGGCAAAAAATAAAGAAATTATTTAGCTGTCCATGTTGGACACGGGTTTTTATAGAAAAAGACTTGAGTGGTCACGATCGTTTCTTTTCCCTTGAATTTGAATCTTAATCCGCTTATCCTGAAAGGCAGTATTTTTTTTGTTGTATATGGTGTAGGATATGTTTGATTCACTAACCCAAAAGTTTCAAGAGATTATTGCTTCTTTAAAAGGAAAAAAAACCTTAACAGAAGATAATATAAGCTCTGCTGTAAGACAGGTGAGAATGGCTCTTTTGGATGCAGATGTAAACTATTCTGTTGCAGGAAGCTTTGTTAAAAGAATCCAAGAAAAAGCTCTTGGAAAAGACATACTTAGAACAATCTCTGCTAGCGAGCAATTTATTAAGCTTGTACATGATGAGCTTGTTTTGTTTATGGGAAAGCAAGAGAATCCTATTCTTTTGCAAGAAAAACTAACAGTTATCATACTATGCGGGCTCCAAGGTTCTGGCAAAACAACACAATGTGCAAAATTAGCTTATTACCTAAAGAAAAAATACACTAATAAGAAGTTCCTTTTAGCTGCCTGTGACCTGCAAAGGCCAGCTGCAGTGCAGCAGCTTGAAAAACTTGCAACTGCAATAGAAGTACCAGTTGTTATTTTAAATCAAGAGATAGATCCTATTAAAGTAGCAAAGGCGGCAAAAGAAAAAGCTGTTTCAGAAGGATTTGATGTTCTAATCATTGATACAGCAGGAAGATTGCATATTGATGAAGAATTAATGCAGCAGCTTATAGAAATTAAGCAGGTAGTTAAACCGCAGGAAGTGCTTTTTGTAGCAAGTGCAGCTACTGGGCAAGACGCTGTGAAAACAGCTTTGGAGTTTGATAAACACGTGCAGATTACTGGGACTATCCTAACTATGTTAGATGGTAGTTCACGAGCAGGAGCCGCTATTTCCATTCAAGAAGTAACAAAAAAGCCTTTAAAATTTGAAGGGATTGGAGAAAAAGTGAGTGATTTACAGCTCTTTAATCCTCAATCTATGGCAGATCGAATCTTAGGAATGGGAGATGTAATTAATTTTGTACGTAAAGCTGAAGAGATCACAACTAAAGAAGAAGCAGAGGCTCTAGAAAAAAAGATGTTAAAAGGCTCTTTTACTTATGCTGATCTTTTAAAGCAAATGAAGCTAATCAATAGGATGGGTTCTCTTAAGAGCTTATTAAAAATGTTTCCAGGCGGGGCGGAGTTTGCGAATATGGATTTTGATGAAAAAGAGTTTGTTCGTCGATCTGCAATTATTTCTTCTATGACAGAAAAAGAACGCTTGGAAAAAGTAGAATTAGTGCCTAGTCGCAGAAGAAGAATTGCGGAAGGGAGTGGAAATTCTATTGATGCAGTAAACCGCATGGTTAAAGAGCATAAAAGATTAAAACAGATCTTTAAAGACATGCCAAGTTTACAACAAAAAATGGCAAAAAGCAAAATCCCATCTTTTAAAGGATGGAAGTTTTAAATAATAACGAGGAATCTTATGGCATTAAAAATTCGTTTTAGACAACAAGGCTCTGCAAATAGGCGAACATATCGTCTAGTATTAGCAGACGGAAGAGAAAGGCGCGACGGCAAATATATTGAGAAATTTGGTTGGTATGATCCTTCCAAAGAAACAAATGACTGCTTATTGGATGAGACAAGAATTAAGTATTGGATCGATCAAGGAGCTCAGTTTACCCCTGATGCTGAAGCTTTAGTTGCGCGCGCTCTTCCTGAGTTAATGCAAGAAATTCGTTTAAAAGAACAAAACCGTCTTATTAAACAAGCTAAGAAAAGAAGGACTAGAAAAAAACAATCTGTAGCAACTACTTAAAATATCTCCTAATATGCGGATTGATATTCTTTCTCTTTTTCCTGAGTATTTTGAAGGACCTTTTAAGGTAAGTATTTTAAAAAAAGCTCAAGAAAGAGGGCTTGTAGATATCAATCTCATAAATATTCGCGATTTTGGTGAAGGCAGGTGGAAAAAAGTAGATGATCGTCCTTATGGTGGTGGTCCTGGAATGGTTTTAATCCCAGGTCCTATAGCTAAGGCGATTCGTAGTGTAAAAAAAGAAAATACGCATGTGGTTTATCTCTCTCCTCAAGGAAAGTTATTGGATGTAAAAACCTGTCAAAGGCTAGCTACTTATCCTCACCTGATATGTATCTGTGGACATTATGAAGGTATTGATCAGAGAGTAATTGAAACGCAAGTAGATGAAGAGATTAGTATTGGAAATTATATTCTTACCAATGGCTGTTTAGCATCTATTGTCCTTGTAGATGCAGTTGCACGATTTATTCCTGGTGTTTTAGGAAATGAAGACTCTTTGTTAGATGAATCATTCCAAGAAGATGGCGTTTGCGAAGGGCCATGCTATACAAGACCTGAGGTGTTTGAAGGAAAATGTGTGCCTAAAGTTCTTTTGAGTGGTAACCATGCTGAAGCTCGAAAATGGAAGGAAAAGTTAAGAACAAGATATTTAGTGGAAAAGGAAATACAATGATTCAAGATATATTAATACAGTCAATTGATGAAGATCAGCTAAAAACCGATCTTCCCGTGTTTTGTGTAGGTGATACGGTGCGTGTTCACCAACGTATTATAGAAGGAGAGAAGGAAAGAATTCAGGTGTTTGAAGGGATTGTAATAGCCCGTAAAGGTGCAGGTATTTCAGAAACATTCACCCTTTATCGATATTCTTCAAGTGGAATTGAAAGAGTATTTCTCTTACATAGTCCACGAATCAATAAAATTGAAGTGATGAAAAAGGGTAGTGTACGTAGAGCCAAGTTATATAACTTCCTCGGTAAATCGGGTAAGGCAATAAAAGTAAAAGAGAGGATATATAAAGCTGCAGCTAAAAGCTAAAGGTTTTCCTTTATGGTTTTTCAAAGCGAATATAATCGACTTGAGAGAATGACACAATATGAATGTGCTTTATATAAAAAAGGCTACGCTCGGCTAGCAGGGATTGATGAAGCGGGAAGAGGCCCTCTAGCAGGGCCTGTTGTAGCTGCTGCTTGTGTTTTACCCAAACATACTCTTATTTGCGGAGTTGATGATAGCAAAAAACTAACAGCTGCTGAAAGATCTGCTATTTTTTCTGCACTTATTAATCTCGATGGTATTGATTATGCAATAGGAATAGTTTCTTCAGAGACTATTGATCAAATAAATATTCTGCAGGCTACATTTGAAGCAATGAGAATTGCATTATCTGGTTTAAAAACCTCTGCTGATTATCTTTTAGTTGATGGGAATCAGTTTATACCTAAAGTTCTAACGCCTGGTAAGGCGATTATTAAAGGAGATGTGAGTTCACAGTCTATTGCAGCAGCCTCTATTTTGGCGAAAAAAACGCGAGATGATCTAATGCAAGACTACCATAAGCAATGGCCTGAATATGGGTTCTCACAGCATAAAGGGTATCCAACAAAAAAACACATAGAAGCGCTTAAACATTTTGGGCCTTGTCCTATTCATCGTTTGAGTTTTGCTCCTCTAAAAGTCCAAACATAGTTGCTTTCTATCAAAGAATTTCACATAATAATGTTCCATGATTAAGAGTATGACGGCCTACAGCCGATGTAGTAAAACCACCTCTGATGGGCGCTATACATTAGAGCTTCATTCAGTCAATCGTAAAATTATTGATTTTGCGATATACTTGCCTAAAGATCTTTTGCAATTTGATCTAGATTTACGTAAATGGTTAGCTCAAGATTTAGAGCGTGGACAAATTACTGTACGTCTTTTAGTGCAACAAGATAGTATAAGTGCAGATAGCAGTTATCTTTTACAATTAAAAAAATCCAAGGAAAAATGGGAAAATATTTCTCGTGAACTAGGATACAACCCAGATAAAACCATTGATTTTTCTTTTGTGGTTTCTCATTTTTCTCCACCCATTTACTTTAATCAAGCAGAAGAAGAAAAGATTAAGGCATTTTTATTTGACCTCGTGCAAGAAGGTTTAAAGCAGCTATTAAAAATGAAGTGTGAAGAAGGCAAGGCCATGGAGAGTGACCTGCAAAATCGACTTAAAAGCATAGAAGAGTCTTTGCAAAAAATTGATCAGAAAAAAGAGCTTCCTGTAGAAAGATACCGTAAGAGAATTTTGAAGGTTTTAGAAACCTATCAGGCAAATTCTCCTGATTTAATGGAAAGAGCTGCTAGAGAAGTAACTATTTTTGCTGAAAAAATGGATATTGCAGAAGAGCTTATGCGTTTACATACCCATATTATTCATTTTCGTAACTATTTATTCTCCTCAGAAAAAGCGATTGGTAAGATACTAGAGTTTTTGACACAGGAGATGCAACGAGAGATCAATACTTTAGGTAGTAAAGCAAGCGATAGTGAAATTATACCTTTAGTAATTTATATAAAAAGCGAGTTAGAAAAAATGAAAGAACAAATTCAAAATATTGAATAACATGTCACAGTCTGTGTTATCAAATTTTTTAACTGGGTTTGTGTTTGTTTTAAGTGCCCCAGCAGG
>JAUPVT010000035.1 GCA_030916885.1 Chlamydiota bacterium | reverse complement strand
TTCTTGCTCATAGTATCTCCAAATGCATTTGAAGATATCATTCTTAATTATACAAAAATCTCCATCAAGTATTTTTAATCAAAAAGCCCTGGGGGTGGATGCTTTATAAATGGCATGATCGAGCCATTCTATAACTTAATGAGCGGTATATCTTCGGAGGTTCCTTCAATAATCCTACTATTTTTGATGAGGATTATAAGCTTCCCTTCTTTTGCATTGTAAAATCCGATGATCGTTTTAGTAATTTTTGAGTTAGCTGAAATGATGGATTTAAACTCTAGCTTTGAGAATTCTTGACCTGGATATTTCATATAAGCTTCTATTGACCCAAGATTAACATCTTGGATCGATTAGTCTCAAAAACAATTCTTAACCACCTAACTTACTTATAATAAAAGAGATAAAAAAAGAAAAATTTAACTCTTTATTAAAAAGGACGAAGGAACCTACTGCTATTTTAGCAAGCTCTAAAAACTAGAACCCAAAGGGGAGTGGACTTGATTCACTAGATAGCTGTTGATAACCATCTTCACAAGCGGCTTTGATTAAATCTTGTAATCCTTCGGGATCATTGGGATCTAAACATTCTGACTTAATTTTTATTTCTAGAAGCTCTTTTCCTCCATTCATTACAACTGTAACAAGGTCAGCTGAACTTTTGCCTATTACTTTTTTGTTTTGTAATTCATTGCGCATTGTTGCGAGTTGTTGCTCCATGAGCTTTGCTTGTTTTTTTGCTTTTGAATAACCACTGCCCATATAAATTATGACTCCTTTTTAATTACAGCTTCTAATTCTACAGCAGCAAACCGTAATAAGGTATCATATCGACTTTGATCTGTAGAAGAAGAAGCGGGGGTAGATTTTGGCCCTTGAATAGTAGGGGAAGGTAAAGCTTTTATATTCTCTATTGGTTTAATTACCGGGTCTAGTGGCTCGGAAGAAGGAATAGCTGGTATAATAGATAACTTAGACTCTAGTTGGATAAGGCGTTGTACAAGTGCAGAAGAATGAATACGGTATTTAGAGCGAATGATATATAATAAGATGGTTTCAACTAAGATTTGTTTTACAGAGATTTTATTAATTAGTTGTTGCCAATGAATCAGATAATCTAAAATATCTAAACATTGTTCTAAAGTATAGTAAGCAGCAGACGTTTTGTAATTATTATGCTGATTTCCAAATAGGCAAATAGGAAAACGATCTAACTTATATTGAATTAAATAGCGGTAATGCTGGGTGAGTTGATTGATAAAATAATAGAGGTCTTTACCACTTGAAAAGAGATCATGAGATAGCTCAAAAGCAACTTTAAGATCATATTCTTCCACAGCCGTATCCAATTTAAAAAAGATCGATTTATCAATCAAAGCAAAAACAGAAGTAGCATTTTTTATAGTAATGCAAGAGTTATCAAAACAGATGAGTTGATCAAGTAGAGATTCTGCATCGCGTAGTGATCCATCAGATAATTCAGAAATCAGAAAAAGAGATTCTTCTTCACAAGAAATTTCTAGATTTTTTAAAATTTGTTTGAGTTTTTTGACAATTAATTGAGAAGAGATGCGATTAAGATCAAACCGCTGGCATCGACTAATAATAGTTGGTAAAACTTTATGTGGCTCCGTGGTAGCAAAGATGAATTTAACAGTAGGAGGGGGTTCTTCAAGAGGTTTAAGAAGGGCATTAAAAGCCTCTTTTGTCAGCATATGTACTTCGTCTATAATATATATTTTATATTTACCATGAGTTGGGGCATAACCAATTGTCTCATTCATTTGACGGATATCATCAATGCCTCTATGGGAGGCTCCATCAATTTCTAGTACATCCAAAGAACAATTGTTTAAGATATCTAAGCAAGAACTACACTGATTACAAGGCTCAGACTCTGGATTGAGATTTTGGCAATTCAATGCTTTTGCTAAAATCCGTAAAAGAGAGGTTTTCCCTGTACCCCGTAACCCACAAAAAAGATATGCGTAAGCCAATCTTGAATTATAGAGAGCATTTTTTAAAGTGGTAACAATTGCATCTTGCCCAAGCACATCAGCAAAAAGCTGCGGTCGATATTTTCTATAAGAAATACTCACTAAATCCTCTAGCTGTAATAACACTTTATTATCATACAAAAAAAGCATTTAGAAGACAAAGAGATCGTTAAAGAATTGAGAAAATATGAGAAAATAATTTTTACCTCTAGAAAAGATAGTTATTAATTGCTAAGAATCTGTTATAATAGAAAAGATAAGTTCAAAGGGAGTTTTCTACGCTTAAGCCCCTTATGCAAGAAGCAGAAATTGAAGAGAACCAATTAGATCCACGTAGATGGCGAAAGTGGTTTAAAGGCCACGACTTTGCCAAGCGACTTATTCTGTTTTTACTCTTACTCATTTCTTTGACTTTTTTCATTAATAATCGAGAAGTTTTAATTGACTTACCTGAAGTTGGTAGTCTAGCTCGCCGCTATGTAAGCGCCCAAATCGCTTTTGACTTTCCAGACCTTGAAGCCACAGGAATGCTAAAACAGGAGGCCGTAAGAGATATTGCTTCTTTCTATCGCATAGATGAAACTCAAGTCCGCAGTTACCGAAAAGAACTAGAGCTTTCTTTAATTCAAAATCCAAATTGGCGCTCTAAATTAAGTAAAAGCACTTTTGAAAATCTTTATACTGTTTTAGATCGCTTAGAAGAGATTTTAATTCAGGTGCATTTTACTGATCAGCGCACCTTAAATAAAATGCATGGACTTGATATCCCTACTAAAGGAATTTCTATTCTTCCTCTAGCTAAAGAAAATATAGAAGAGGAGCAGCTTTTGCCTGAGCGGTTTTGGCAGAAATTACAAGAGCGTTTAAAGGAGATTGCTAATTTAAACTCAGAGGCAATTGATTTTATTCTTGCCCAATTTTCTAAACAATTTTGGCTTCTTCAAGAGGATCTTTCTTTAGAGCGCAGCATCAAGCATAGTATTCAAAATCTAGTGATTCCACGATACACACACATTGAACCAGGAAGTCAAATTATTAAGGTGGGGGAAAGAGTTTCTCAACGCCACTTAACCATGTTAAAATCTATGAAGCATGCGTTAACAGAATCTCGAGATCTATGGGCTTTTAAGACATTGTTAAGTAGCTTTTTGGTGGTACTTTCCATATTGACTTCAGTCATTGCGTTCTTAAATATTTTCTATCACGAAGTTTTACAATCAGTACGTAAATCAGCTCTTTTGGCATTAATTTTTATTATGACTTTAATTTTTTCTTCCTTAGTTGAACATTTGCTGCTATCTGAAGAAAATCATCTGATTGAAGTTGCTCGCATTCCCATTTTGGTGCCTTTTGCCTCTATATTAATATCTATTTTATTCGAAACCCAACTAGCCTTGATCATTTCCTTATTTCTTTTATTTTTATTTTCAGCTGTTCTAGCTGTAAATTATGTCCCTTTTATTTTAATCAATTTCATTGCGGTCCTTACCACTGTCTTATTTACGCATAATTTACATAAGAGAAAACAAATATTTTCTGTTTTTGGTAAAGTTTGGTTATCCATTCTTTTACCTATACTTGGTTTGAATTTAGCTAAAAATGCCTTATGGGGTTTTAACTTAATTTCAGATGTAATGAGTTGCTTTGTATTTTTATTTGCTATTGCTATTTTTACTATTGC
>JAUPVT010000034.1 GCA_030916885.1 Chlamydiota bacterium | reverse complement strand
CCCCATCCATTCTGCTGAACTGCGATCTTTGCAATTTCAATGAGATCTTTTTGTTCTGAGATACTATAATTCTTGATAAAAAGAGAAACTCCCCACCCATCTTGTTGAGCAGCCAATTTTGCTATCTCAATGAGATCTTCTTCTTTTTCGATCCCATAGTTCTTAATGTATCTAGAAGCTCCCCATACATTCTGCTGAACTGCAATCTTTGCAATTTCAATGAGATCTTTTTGTTCTGAGATACTATAATTCTTGATAAAAATAGAAACTCCCCACCCATCTTGTTGGGCAGCCAATTTTGCTATCTCAATACGAGCTTCTTTTTTTTCAATTCCATAGTTCTTAATACATTTAGAAGTTCCTCCTCCATCTTGTTGAGCTGCAATCTTTGCAATTTCAACGAGATCTTTTTCCTTTGTAATTCCATATTTCTCAATCTCTTCTGAAACACGCTTTCCAGCTCTCTGAGCAATAAGGGTTGCCAACTCAAAAAGAAATCTTCGGTCTGTAGCCTTAATAAGTTGGAGGGTTTCTGTTCCAAAGCGCTGAACAAATTGTTGTGCAGTAATTTTTACCGCATTAATTCCTTCTAAAGCGGTTGAAAAATAAAAGGGTTTTTTATTTTTTATGAAGCGTTTTCTAATGAATCTAGAGAAAGAAATTCTACCTAAAAGTCGTTGCTTTTCTAAAATTACTTGATACCGAAGTCCATTATAATTACCACGTAAGACCCTGCCCCTTTCATCATTATTCCATTGATTACTAAGTCTAATGGCTTCTGTTTTCTTGATAATTTTAAATGTAGGAATTTTTCTACCCTAATTATAAAGTGAACAAATAATGTTATCAGAATCCTATGGGTTAAGATAGGATAGATTAAGAGTGTTTTAATTTTAAATTGCAAACGAAAACAACATTTTGTAACATAAATTACGTATCAGAGGTATTTTATGCAAATAGCTGAAGAAAATGTAATCTGGAAAATAGCTGGTAGTTATCAAGATATTTTATACCATAAACATAGTGGTATTGCTAAAATTACCATCAACCGCCCTGAAGCAAGAAACGCTTTTCGCCCTTTAACCATTTCTGAAATATCTCATGCTCTACAAGATACTCGTAACGATCTTAACATAGGAGTAGTTGTTCTAACAGGGAAGGGTAAAGAAGCGTTTTGTTCTGGAGGAGATCAAAAAGTTCGCGGTGATGCTGGTTATACTGATTTAGAAGGCACAGACCGTCTAAATGTATTAGATTTACAAAAAGAAATTAGAGGGTTACCAAAACCGGTTATTGCCATGGTATCAGGTTTTGCCATTGGTGGCGGGCATGTTTTACATTTGGTCTGTGATCTGACGATTGCAGCAGATCACTCCATTTTTGGACAAGTGGGCCCTAAAGTAGGTTCTTTTGATGGGGGATTTGGTTCTAGTTATCTAGCTCGGATTGTAGGACAAAAAAAAGCGAGAGAGATCTGGTTTTTATGCAGAAAATACACCGCAAAAGAGGCTTTAGAAATGGGGCTTATTAACTGCGTGGTCCCCTACGAAGAGCTAGAAGGAACTACTTTAGAGTGGTGTTATGAAATTCTTCAACACTCTCCCTTAGCTCTTCGCTGTATAAAATCCGCTTTTAATGCTGATTGTGATGGGCAAGCAGGATTGCAAGAATTAGCAGGAAATGCTACTTTGCTCTATTACATGACAGAAGAAGCGCAAGAGGGTCGTAACGCTTTTCTACAAAAGCGCTCTCCTAATTTCTCACGATTTCCTAAACGGCCTTAAATCTTATGCATGCTATTCAAATTTGGACAATAGCAATTCGACCTAAAACTTTAATTGCTAGTATAAGCCCTGTTCTAATTGCAACAACGATGGCTATTAAAATTGGCAGTTTTGATTGGCTCATTTTCCTCTGCACTATGTGTACTGCTTTAGGAATTCAAATCACAACTAATTTAGCAAATGACTACTTTGATTGCCTTAAAGGGGTTGATACTTATGAACGCAAAGGATTTATACGTGTTACTCAAGCAAAGCTTGTATCACATAAGACAATGCGCCAAGCAATAGTGGTAAGTATGTTATTAACGCTTTTAACTGGTCTTTATTTAGTTATTATTGGAAAAGCTCTTATCGCTTGTTTGCTAATTGTTTCTTTGTGTTTATCTATCTTATATACAGCAGGACCTTATCCTTTAGCCTATTTTGGACTCGGCGATCTTTTTGTGTTTATCTTTTTTGGCCCAATAGCACTCAGTGGAGCATATTATTTGCAAATAGGATCTCTATCTTTAGAAGCGCTGTTAGCTGGTATTGCTCCTGGAGCAATCTCCACTGCGATCTTAACAGTAAATAATGTAAGAGATATCGACGAAGATCGATTAGCTAACAAAAAAACTTTAGTTACTAACTTTGGTAAATCATTTGGTAAATGGGAATATCTTTTTTGTTTATTAACAGCTTTTGGATCTTCATTTTTTTTCTATGAGTCCCACCCGTTTGCTCTGTGTAGCATTTTATGCCTTTTGCCAGCAAGTATGCTTGTAAAAACAATGTTTACTTATAAAAGCCCCACGGAACTAAACCTTTTGTTGATAAAAACAGGTCAATTGCTATGCCTATTTACAGCTCTTTTTTGCATAGGTTGGATGTTATAAGTTGGCGCATTTTTCGATTTCAACTTACAAAAAAAGACGGATCAACTCGCTTAAGTCACGTTGTTTGCCTTAAAGATAGCAGACATCAAGAAGCATGGACTGAAATCTCTCCTTTCCCAGGTCGTAGTAAAGAAACAATAGATGAAGCTCTTTTGCAGTTAATTGCTATATTAAAAGGAAAAAAAACCTCTCATCTCTACCCTTCTGTTTCTTTTGCACTTGCAACAGCTCTTAAGGAATTAAGTTTTCCTCCTATTCCTCTATGCGCTCTGTTATCAGGCTCTAAGCAAGAAATGATGCAGCAGGCGCTGCTTGCAGAACAAAAAGGATTTTCTTCTGTTAAAATTAAGATCTCACAGCTTCCTTTAGAAGATGCTTTTACTATTCTAGATCAACTGCGTAAGATATTTTCCCTACGAGTAGATGTAAATCAGCGCTTTAGTTTTCAAGAAGCCATGCATTTTTTCGGACAATTCCCTTTTACCGCATTTGACTTCATTGAAGAGCCTACCTGGGAAACCTCTCGATTAGCTGATTTTTCCCATCCTTTTGGATTGGATGAAACCCTAGAAAAAATCCCCAATTTTATGTTTGAGAACCTAGTGAATTGCAAAGCAATAGTTGTAAAACCCATGATTCAAGGTTTTTTCGCCACAAAGAAACTCATGCAACGTTTAGATGGGAACAAGATAAAACTGATCTTTAGCAGCTGCTATGAAAGTAGTTTAGGGCTAATGCAAATTGCTCATCTAGCCATACAAACAAAGCTCTACCCCCTTGGTTTGGACACACAGTCTTTATTTACTGAAGATATATTAATCCCCTTCCCTATTTTTTCTTCTCCTATCTGTTCTTGCCCTTTCCCAGCGCAGATACAAACACATCTATTACAAGAGATCTATCATGGTTAAAATGCTTTGCCCTATTGCGCTACAAGCAAAAGAGAACCCAACGGCTTTAGCTATTGAAACAACTTCAAATAGCCTATCTTATCAAGAATTAGATAAGCTTTTATCTCAGTTAGTAAAGTACCTATTTTCTTTAGGAATAACCAAAGGAGCAAGAATTGCCTTTATTGCACCCACTGAATGTAAAACGGTTATTTTACTACTAGCTCTTTTGCGCATGGGTGGAATTGCTTGCCCTATAAACCCTAAATTCCTTCCAATGCAGATTGACGATTTAACTCAAAAACTCAAACCTTCTCTTTTTATCAATCTAGATACTCTTGTCTTTACTGCTAGCTCTTGCCAGATAGATCCTATAATTGATACAGAGCAATTATTTACCTTCTTAGCAACTTCTGGATCTTCAGGTAAAAGCAAAATTGCTTGCCATACTTTTGAAAATTACCTAACTAGTGCTTTAGCTACGCATCTACCACTTCAACTATCTAAGAGTTCACGCTGGCTGCTATCACTACCTTTATACCATGTTAGTGGTTTATCCATTTTAACACGCTGTATGACAATAGGAGCATGTGTTGTACTAACAGGATCCAAATTCATTTGGGAAGAGATTGTTCCTCATAAAATTACACATTTATCCTGCGTTCCTACTCAATTATTTCGCTTAAAAGACCAAAAGTGCACTCTATCTCTTTTAAGCAAACAGCTATGCTGCGTCTTAGTTGGAGGAGCGCATACAAGTCTTTCTTTATTTCATTCTGTAAAAGAACTGCCCATTTTTTTTACCTACGGTATGACAGAAACAACTTCTATAATTACACTAGCAACAAAAGAAGCTTTGCTATCAAATAACGTAAACATGGGCCATCCAATAAGTTGTTGCGAAATCAAAATAGCAATTGATTCTGAGATATTAGTTAAAGGCAAAAACCTCTTTCAAGGCTACTGGAATGGTGTTCAAATCAAGCCCCCCTCTTTATGGTTTGCTACAAAAGATTTAGGTAAAATCTTAGATAATCATCTTCACATATTCGGAAGAAAGGATCGTTTATTTATTTCAGGAGGAGAAAATATACAACCAGAAGAAATTGAACAGGCCCTATGCTCTATCAAAGGGATTATCTCTGCTACAGTATTATCTAAATCAGATGAAGAATTTGGGAACCGTCCTATTGCCTTTATTGAGGATATTCAGAAAAGATCCTTTGCTGAAGTTTTTTTTGAATTACGCAAAATTCTTCCTTCTTTTAAGTGTCCTGTAAACATTTGGCCTTATCCTAAGCATCTAAAAAATACTTCTGTAAAAATCTCTATTCCTCTTCTAAAGAGGCATTTAAGAAGTCTTTTTCCCAAAGATGCCTTTCAAGACACTCTCTTAGCTTCAAAGGAAGAGGTATAGACTTTTTTGTAATAGAATCTATACATACATGTACGATAACAACGCTGCCTACTTCTTCTTGAGCTCTAAGGTTAAATAAAAAATAGGATACGCTAAAAGAGGTATTACATAAGCGATTAATGCCTAATATTATTTTTAATGGATCTCTTAATTGCAGGGGTTTTTTATAATTAGCTTCTGCATGAACAATGGGCATTTCCATCTGATCTAAAAGAGGATCTTCATCCCTATTGATAGAAACTAAAAACTCTTCAAAAGCTTCTAGAGCAAGGTTGAATTGTTCAGAAAAGAATAAATGCCCTGTTGCATCTGTATTCCTCATGCGAATCTGCGTCCGATACTCAAACATATTTTTCTCTCTAGTAAAAATTTTAATGTATTTTTTCCATAAAAAGCTTTAAGATATCGACATAAACTAAAAAAATTTAAGATTAATTTTTTTTAGCTAAAAGCCTTATTATTAGTAATCAGGTACCAATAAAGACTGATTAAAATTAGGTTATAGGATTGTCTAAAAAAAAAGCTATTTTTATAATTGCTATCACCTCCAAAAGCAGATATCTTAGTTAAGTAGATTTAAAAGAGTAAAATATAAAATGAATCCACGCAATTTACAATCTTCCGTCTTATTGAGCCAAAATCAGTTACAAAATTTGTCAGAGCAAAGCATGGCAGCATCCTTACAAGCAAAGGGTGAGCTTGCTTTACTTAATAAATGTCTTGACAAAGGCTTAAATTACTTTAATAAGGCTCTTTCCCTTGAACCTGCTAATTTTAAACTTTATTTTTGTCAAGGATTGTCCCTTTTTCAATTTGCACAGGGAAAGCAACAAAAAAAACCACTCCTCTTAGCAAATAAACGCCTGAAAACAGCCGCCCAACTCAGTCCAAACCATTTAGACATCTGGCAAGCTTGGAGTAGTGTTCTTTCTGTTCTAGGATGTACTTATAAAAACTTAAAATATTTTTTAGATGCTCATGAGAAAATAACTCAAGCAATTGATCTTTGCTCTCCACAAAAAACAGATACTCTTGCTGATTTATATGCCGATTTAGGATCCATTTTTCTACATATAGCTAGTTATTCCCAAGAACCAAACGATTTATATCATGCTATACAGACCTTTGAAAAAGCAGCTCATTTAAATGAAACACTATCTACTGATGTCTGGAAAGATTTTGGCCTAGCTTGTTATAGATTTGCAAATTTCGTAAATGAAGGGCGTTTTTATTTCAAAGCAAACCAATGTTTTAAAAATGCTCTTTCTTTAGAACCAGAATCTGCCTCTTTATGGCATTTATTAGCTCAAACTTTTTGTTGTTTATATACACAAACACACGATGAAGATCATTTCATCAAAGCAGATGAATATTTTGCTTCAGCTGCTCAAAGAGCGCCAAAGGCTTTAGATGTTTGGTTAAACTGGTCTTTATTCCTATGTGAAACAGGTAAAAACCTTTCTGATATTAAAAAACTACGTCTGTGTGTTGAAAAGTGCCATGAAGCGCTTAATGTTGATCCAGATCATTTTTTAATTCAAGCAATCTGCTCTGAAGCTCTTAGCTTACTAGGAATGAATTTAGAACGTCTTGATTTGATTCACGAAGCAAATGAAAAAATGAGCCAGATCATTGAACAAAAAGAAGATAGTCCTGATATTTGGCATTGTTATGGATCTTGTCTGCAATGTTTGGGCGCTTATTTTAAAGACATCGATTTTTATTACCAAGCAATTGAAAAGTTCCAAATAGGGCTATCTATTGATCGTACATATCATCGCAATTGGCATGCAATTGCAAAGGTTTATACAGTAATTGGAGAGCTCGAACAAGACGCCGATATCCTCTACTCTTCCTTTAAATTTTACAAAAAAGCTCTCTACTTGAAAAAGTCTAATTTTTACTTATTTGACTATGCAGTTGCTTTAGCTAAGTTTGGAGAAATGAATCATGAGAAATGCTATTTAGAAAAATCTATCGACTTATTTGAAAAAGCATTAATCATACAAAAAAATGCTATTTTTTTATACCCAGAGTGGCTATTTCACTATGCACGTGCACTAGACACCCTTGGAGATTTTTTTGAAGAAGAAAGCTATTATTTAAGGTCTATCGAGATTTTTTCACAAATTTTAATGATTGATCCTAACTTATATGATGTGCACCACCACTTAGCTTTAGCACTTTCACATTTGGGGGAGCTTACTTCCGGTCGAGAATATCTCTATCGCGCTATCCACCATTATAGGCTTGCTGCTAAGCAAGAAAATGAAAATGACACAGTGCTCTTAGACTTTGCTTTAGCCCTAATTAGTCTAAGCCAACACTTATATGATTCTGCTGAAATTGAGCAACTCTACCGGGATGCAGAACAAAAACTATTTACCGCAAGCCGCTTGGGTAATACTCACGCCTACTATCACCTGGCTTGTCTTTATTCCCTTTCTAATCATATTGGACTTAGTATGTGTTTTCTAGAAAAGGCAGTTAAAGCAGATTCTCTACCTTCTATAGAGGAAATACTTCAAGATGATTGGCTTGATAACCTACGCACAACCCAGGATTTTCATGAATTTTTATCCCGTCTAGAAAATAGCCGTAATTTAGAAGAATATTAAGATAAGTCATATTAATTAATTTAATTGATAAAAATTCTTTTTTTTATTATCTTTTATTAAAAAATTCATATTACAAACAAAAGAAGTCGAGCTTTCGCAGCAAAAGTAAGTAGTGATTACTTATGTTATAAAACGACATAAAGATGAAATCTTTATCAAATATTTAGATCTAACTCAAAAAAAATTATGAAAAATCCGATACCAGAGCAAGTCAAGCAACGTTTTGCTAAGCAAATACTGTAACAAGATTCTGAAGACCGTGAATTTATTATTCAGTGGTCTACCCCGTATAATTATAGAAAAGTATCCTAGAGACCCAGCGTTCTTATTGAGTAATATTGCCCGATTTACTCACATGCTAAAGCTAACGGATATCTTATTAGAGATCTCTAATGAGAAGGCCTATATAGTTGATATATACATTAATAAATTTACTTTCTTAGAAAAAGAAGAAAATAGTCTGCTTGAAAAGTACAACTTTATACCGAAATAGGTATATTTTTTTTCTTGGTTCAAAAATCGCAGCCTTAGTTTGTCTTTAGTTTAAATCTTTTTCTGTGTTAGGATTCCCTTCAAGCCAACTCTAACTGGTTAGTAAACACTCATTTCTATGCAAATTAAGGTTATTGCTTCATGAATAAACGTTCTTTTCTTTTTGTATTGATTTTAACAGTAGGATTTTTTTTCCTTAATCAATGGCTTTTCCCACCTAAAAAACCTTCAACAACCACTACTAAAACTCAAAATATTTATGTAGAATCGGCAATTGAAGAAAAATCAATTGTAACTGATACGACCCTTAACCAACAACAGCAACAGTTCTTTGTTCTGGAAAATGATTACCAACAGCTGGTATTTTCTAACATAGGCGGAGCTATTTCTGAGATTAATCTTGCTCTATATAATAAAAAATATTCTCAAATACCTGTGCGCCCTATTTCTTTTGATCGCATCATTGAAAAAGACTTCCCACAAAATAGCCATTTTCCTGCTTTTCCTTATTTGTCTAGTGAAACAGCCGGAGAAAAAACCTATAAGTCAGCAATAGGTGGGTACTATCCTTTACTAAGACGTACTCTTTTCAATGCACAAGACGTCCCTATTTCTTTTGTGGACCCTAAATTTTATGCTTTGAATATTGTCTCTTCAGATACAAATTTAGCGACACAACCCTATCGTTTAAAAAAATTAGAAAAAGATCTTATTGAATTTGAACTCATTCAACCCAATCGCAGGATCACAAAAGTATTTTCCTTTTCTAAAGATTCAAACCTATCGCCTTACTGCATTGAAGTAATGATTAAAATAGATGGGGATACACGTGGTTTGTGGTTAACTACAGGAGTTCCAGAAGTAGAGCTTATCTCAGGAAATGCTGCTCCTTCTTTAAAATATCGGATGCTTAGAGGCTCTCAAAAAGCACAAGTAGAACAGTTATCTTTGCCTAAAAATGGACTGATGAATGCTATACCGGCGGATTGGATTTGTAACTCTAATGGATTTTTGGGACTAATCCTTGATCCCTTAACAACAGATGGTAGCTCATTTCGCGCGCAGATGATCCCTGGAATGCAAATTCCTACTCGTCTTTCTTTAATTAATCCTGAATATCAACCCTATCCCCCTGAAAAATACCCAGGATATGAAATGCAGATACCTCTGCATGAACAGATAAGTCATTTCCGTTTGTATGCAGGTCCTTTTGAAGATGACCTCTTGAACAAAGTTGATCAAACATATTCCAACCTATCTAAAGGATATAATCCGGGTTATATTGGAGCTTTAAGTTTCCATGGGTGGTTTACATTCATTTCAGAACCCTTTGCTAAATTTTTATTTCTAGTAATGAAATTTTTTTACAAGATGACTTCATCTTGGGGAATTTCCATTATTTTACTAACTCTTGTGTTGCGTATTATGCTCTATCCTCTTAATGCTTGGTCTATTAATTCTTCTTTAAAGATGAGTCAAGTAGCGCCTCAAGTAACCGCTATTCAAGAGAAATATAAAAAAGATCCTAAGCGTGCTCAAATGGAGGTCATGAGCCTCTACCGTGAGAAAGGAGTTAATCCTTTAATGGGTTGCTTTCCTTTATTAATTCAGTTGCCTTTCTTAATTGGAATGTTTGATTTATTAAAATCTACTTTTGAGCTAAGAGGCGCAAGTTTTATCCCTGGATGGATTGATAACTTAACGGCACCAGATGTGCTTTTTAGCTGGAGCTACCCTATTCCTTTTTTTGGCTCTAGCTTGCATCTTCTGCCTTTTTTACTCGGTTTCATCATGTGGGTACAACAACGTTTTACCTCTATGAATATAAAAACCACCACTGCTCTTACAGACCAACAGAAACAACAAAAAATGATGGGTAATATGATGACTATTGTTTTTACTGTGATGTTTTATCATTTCCCCTCAGGATTAAATCTTTACTGGTTATCTTCAATGGGACTCGGCATATTGCAACAATGGTTTATGATGCGTAAAATGAAAAAGGTGTAAAATAGCAACAGGAGGCAAAAAATTGAGCCTCCTGCTATTTTTAAGTTTCACCTATTGTCACATGTGGTATCCATGAAAGCTTGGGAAGAGTTTTTAAAAAAACAAGAAGATCTATTAGGAGAACAAACGGTAAATCAATGGCTACGATCACTTCAAATCTTACATTTTGATGCAACGAATCTCTATCTAGAAGCTGCTGATGCATTTCATATGTTGTGGTTTGAAGAACATATGCGTCCCTTGATTAAAGCACACTTATTGAATAATAACTCTCGAACAATCAAAGTTCATATTCATGTTCCAGATAATGCTGCGAATAAAAAACAGGATAAAACTCAGAAAACCCCTGCATTTTCTCCTATTGCAGACAAATTAGACCCTATAGCTACCCTAGCAAACTTTATTCCAGCTAAAGCCAATGAAGTAGTTATGCGTCTGTGCTGTGAGCTTACAGGAGTAGATCCTATTTCTTTACACTTTACCTCTTGTCCTAATCTAGCTGCCTGTAATCCGATTTTTCTTTGGGGAAAGGCTGGTACAGGTAAAACCCATTTATTAATGGCTCTAACCCACCTTTTCTGTCAAAGAGGTCTTAAAGCCTTATTTGTCCGCGCTGAAACTTTTACTGAACATGTCATTTCTGCTATTCGCTCTTCAGAAATGCAAAAGTTTAGAGAGATCTATCGTCATGTAGATGCCTTATTAATAGACAATGTTCATGTTTTTATGCGCAAAGATGCAACACAAGAAGAGCTTTTTCACCTTTTTAATGCTCTGCATTTGTCTAACAAACAAATCGTTTTAAGTTCTAATGTTCCTCCTTTTCAATTAGAAGAAATCGAACCACGGCTTATTTCAAGATTTGAGTGGGGTATTGTATTACAATTAAATGAACTTACAGAAACAGAGCGTAAGAAGTTGCTTGTGCATTGTTGTAAAATAAGAAAATTTCCCTTAACAGAAAAAATATGTTCTTTTCTAGTCCGTACTTTTTCTAACAATCACTCTTTATTGCGTGCTTTTGAGGCTTTATTATTGCGCATATATTTAAAAGATAAAAGTTTCAATACAGATAAATTACAGCTAGAACAAGTAGAAACCATTCTTTCTGACCTCATTCAGTTTGAGCAAAAAAAAACCTTAAATACAGATACTATTCTATCAGCAGTAGCGTCTTACTTTGATATAGCCCCTACAGAAATTATAGGGAAATCGCAAAGCCAACGACATACTTTTCCTAGGCAAATTTCTATATATTTATGTAGAATCTTGCTTAAATTATCTTTTACACAGATTGGAAAGATATTTTCTCGTGATCATTCAACAGCAGTTACAGCAGTAAAGCAAATTAAAATTAAATTAGAAAAGAGAGATAAAGAATTACAAGAAGCTTTAAAGCAAATTGAAATCATTGCAATGGCATCTTTAGATAAAGAAGTCGCTATTCCGGGCATTTTAACAAACGATCGGAATAGTGACCACTACTTTATTAAATCTTAATAAACCTTTCTCCGGGCTTTCCCCCTAAAGGATTTGTTGGAGGTGGAAGATCTTTCTTTGTATCTCGACCCTCACAAATATCTTTTGCACGAGTCCTCCACTTCTCTACAGACTCAACAAATAAAGGAGCATAACGACATAATACAGATGCATCAGCCCCTATACCCATTTCTATAACAGCATGCATTAAAATCAATTCTTCAGGAACAGCAACTCCTACTCCTCCTCCTGCCATTTGACCTCCTAACATAGCTCCTTCAAGAAGAGCCTCGTATAGGTTTGATCGAATCGCGGGATCCTTAGGTAGACCATCTAAGATCGGTGAGTACAAATACAAACGATCAGAATTTGGCTCATATGTAAGATGAAGAGAAAAAGTATTATCAATCCCAAGTATACATGTGTGATTTTCATCAAAGGCCAACTCTAGATTGAGCTCTTTCCCGAATTCCTTTAAATTTGCCTTGGCATTTTCCAATGACATGAATCGTCCTCCTACAGTTCTCTAATGTTCATCTTTAATTATAAATCGCCTTCGCTTTTAAAACGAGCACAACCTTAAAAAACAATACTACTATTTTGGAAAAAATGACAGTACAAGATCTATAGCTTTAATTTATTGATAATAGATCTTTTACGTCAAGAGTTGTCTCTTTATAAAAAACCACTTGATTTTTGCAAATTCTCTCAAAAAAAATCAATTAAAAAATTTAATTAACGAATTGCTTAGAAATAATTTTTAAGCTAATCTGCAAATTTAAGTAGGATATAAGATGAAACATCTTGTGCTTGAAAAAGGCTCTGCTTATCCTCTGGGTGCAAATCGATGCATAAACGGAATAAACTTCTCCCTTTTTTCATCAACAGCTAATCTAGTAATTTTACACATATTTCCTCCAAATGGGTCAGATTCTGCTTATCAAATTACTCTTGATCCTCAAAAAAACAAAACTGGATCTATTTGGCATATACTCATTAAAAATCTAGCAGAAGATGTAGAATGGGAATATGGTTATCAATTAGATGGAGATAACCAAGACCCAAAAAATCACTTTTGTCCTGACCTAATTTTACTAGATCCATATAGTAAACATCTGAATACAGATAATCAATGGGGAGTAAAACAAAAACCCTTAAGAGGCAAACTCTATTCCCCTTCTTCTTTTGATTGGGAGCAAGATATCTTTCCTAAAATTCCCATGAAACAATTGATCATTTATGAAATGCATGTCCGATCTTTTACAAGACACTCTTCTAGCTCTAGTAAGGCACCTGGCACTTTTTCAGCCATTAAAGAGAAAATCAAGCATTTCAAAGAACTAGGAATCAATGCTATTGAACTAATGCCTATCTTTGAATTTGATGAGTGTGAACTGCATCGAAACCAACAGGCAACAGATAAACCCCTTTATAATATTTGGGGTTATTCTACATGCAGTTTTTTTTCCCTTATGAATCGCTATAGCAAAGAAGCAAGACAATCTTCCAATGAATTTAAGGATCTTGTAAAAGCTCTTCACAAGGAAGGAATCGAAGTGATTTTAGATGTGGTATATAATCACACAGCAGAAGGAGGTACAAGAGACCCTTGTTTTTCTTTTGCAGGAATCGATAACAATACCTATTATATGCTAACATCAAATGCTGAATACTTAAATTTTTCAGGTACAGGCAATACATTTAATGTAAACAATCCTGTTGTAATGAAGTTTATCATTGATTCCTTGCATTACTTTGTGACAGAAATGCATGTCGACGGTTTCAGATTTGATTTAGCTTCTTGCTTTGCACGAGATGAAGAAGGATCTCTTCTTACAGATCCTTTATCTATTCGTGCTATTACAAAAGACCCTATTCTCTCACATGTAAAACTGATTGCAGAACCTTGGGATGCAGGAGGATTATATCAAGTAGGCATGTTTCCCAATAACTGGGCTGAATGGAACGGAAAATACCGTGATGTTGTCAGACGCTTTATTAAAGGAACCGATGATGTATCTGGGGAGTTTGCTAATGCCATCTGTGGATCTGAAGATTTATATGGAAACTTTAAAAAACCTCACTATAGCATCAATTTTATTACTTCACACGATGGATTTACCTTACATGATTTGGTCAGTTATCAAGAAAAGCACAATCTAGATAATAGGGAAGAAAACCGTGATGGAAACTCTAATAATGATAGTTGGAACTGTGGCACGGAGGGAGCAACTGATGATCCGGAAATTCTTTCCTTACGTCTAAAACAAATGCGTAATTTAATTACAGCTCTTCTTGTCTCTATTGGCACTCCTATGCTTTTAATGGGTGATGAATACGCTCATACTCGTTTCGGCAACAATAACGCTTATTGCCAAGATAATGAGCTAAACTGGTTCTTATGGGATAAGTTGATAGAAAATCAAGAATTCTATCGTTTTTATAAACTCATGATTGCCTTTCGTAAAACGCATGCTTCTCTTTTACAACGCAGCTCTTTTTTATCCTCAGATGATATGCAGTGGCATGGTCATCAACCCCTGAAGCCTAACTGGAATCCTGAAAATCGCTTTATTGCTTACACATTAAAAAGTAAAAATAGAGAAGACCTCTATATTGCTTTTAATGCGCATTTTGAGCCTGCTTCTATTGAGCTACCTTTAGCTCCTCAAGGTAAAAAATGGCATCGCATCATTGATACCTCTCTTATATCTCCCGAAGAGTTTTCCGAGCATCCAGAGCAAACCTCTTCCCCTTACAGAATGAGCCCATATTCTGCTTTTATAGCTAAAAGTCTTTAAATAAAGAGTAGTTTCTAAATAATTAATTTATGTTCTCTTAAAATATCATAGTTGATTAAAAGGGGCTTAAAATGCTATCAGAAGTAGCTTTGGCTGTTTTATTGCCTGATTAGAATCGTAGACAACAGAAGGATCTTTTTAAAGTTTTAAGAAACACGAAAATAATAATTTAAAAAAGTAATGATCTTGTGTTTTTAACGATTTTTAAAAGACTAAAATTCTGTATGCTTTCTGGTAACAGTTTATCTTAAGATAAACTGTTACCTAGAAACATTAAATGAGCTCTGCAGCAACACTATCGTAGAATAGCATCCCTTTATCTGTTAAAAATAAGTGATCTTTATCGCGAGATAGCCATTTTTCTTCTGCTACCAACCTTTCACAAATTCCTAAAAAATCACTGGGTAAAGATCCATGCATTTGTTCAAAAGCAGCTATATTTACTCCTTTACAAAGACGCAATTGAATCACAAATAGCTCATAGAGATTATGAGGTAAAGCTAGTTGCTCAGAAAAACCAACCGGATCTTGCTGAGCTTCGAGCAAGCTACAATATTGATTGAAATGAGAAAGATTTGAAAAACGTCTTTTTTCCCAATAGCTAAAAGCAGAGGGTCCATAACCCAAAAAAGAACGCCCAAGCCAATAGCCTGTATTATGTATAGAATAAGCCTTTGATTTTGCAAAAGCAGAGATTTCATAACGTTCAAAACCCATTTCTTTTAGGCTTTCAACAGCTTCTTGTAGCATAGGAAGACATTCTTCCGCAGAAGGAACTAATTTTTGTATCTGTCGTTTTTTTTGATAAAAAACAGTGTGCGGCTCAAAAGTAAGATTATAAAGAGATAGATGCTTGATAGGCAAATCACGTAATTGGCTTAAAGTTTTTTTCCAAGAAGAAGCTGTTTGATTAGGTAGTTCAAACATCAAATCAATAGAAAGATTATCAAAACCTGCTAGATACGCTGCTTGAATAGCATTGATTGACTGCTTTGCTGTATGACCTCTACCTAAAGAAATCAATTCACTATCATTAAAAGACTGCGCTCCAAAACTGATTCGATTAAATGATAAATCTTTGAGTGCTTGCAAAAGTTCAGGATTTATATCCTCTGGATTTGCTTCAATGGTCATTTCACAGTTGGCTACTACTGTACTAGATAAAATCACCGCGACCATTTTGGCTAAATACGCTAAAGGCAGTCGAGTAGGTGTTCCCCCCCCAAAATAAATAGAAACAATCTGTTTACCTTTTAAAAGAGGGCTTCTAAGCTGCCATTCTTGCAAGAAGGCAGCCAAAAATTTTTCCTGAAGAGATTCCTTATCCGGAATAACAAAAAAATGACAATAAGGACATTTTTTAGAACAAAAAGGAATATGAATATAAAGACCGATCTGATTACCAATCATTAGCATCGGGGTCTTCAAAAACACCTCTTTTCCAACGATTGCGATCAGAAAATGGGTCTTCTTCTTCTACGCCAGTATCATCTCCATACTCATCCGCACTACTAGCATCTTCTCCAGATGCGGTAGTATCCAGATCAAACGGTTCTGTCTCCATATCAAAACCAGTTTCGGTAAACCCTTCATCTCCAATATCTACATCTGGTAAACTATGCGGTTCATGCGCATTTTGACGCCCGGTTTGGCGCTTTGGTAGAGTAAATTCTTCCATTTCTCCGCTTTCTTTAAGAAAGCGCAGTCTTTGTTTTTCTTCCTCAACCTTATCCTGAAGCATTTTAATTTCTTCTCTGTGCTTATCTAAATCTTTTTTAGGCACTAAACCCAGCTTTAACCAATGCTCCAAATCGTGCAGTTCCGCTTCCAGTTTTTTTAATCGCTCACTTTTAATATTCATGTTCTTTCCTCATTATGGCCGGGAATCATACCTATTTCACTCTATCCGGTTATAGAGTGACTATTTACTTTAGCTCTTTTTTTAAAGCAATGATCTTACAAGAACATTTGCAAAAATTTTAAAAATATCAGCTAAAACACAAAGATTTAATACATGGAAATATAGAAAACTCATTTCTTGGAAAAACCCAATCTTTAAGCCGGCCGAAGTATGAAAGACTTAGATAATTAAATGCAATCCTTATTAATAAATGAAGACTTTTCTTGAAAATTTAGGAATAAAAAATGATCCTGTCTCCTTTTTCATAAGGATTATAAAATAACAAGATGATTACATGGGCTTTAGCTTATGCACATAGATGAACCTCGATTGGTTACAATCTGTTAACATCTATAAACATGGATTTCCTTCTCATGAGACGTATCAGAAGTTTTTTGCATTTTTAAATCTTCATTTGTACCTTACATGTTTTATGCAGAGGACCCAATCTATAGATCACGCATTTGGAGACAGTAGTATTACTATTGACGGCAAGACACTATACGGTTCTGGTAGATGCAAAGGAAATTCTTCATGTGTAAGTTTTGAACTATTTATATAAAATAAATAAAAATTAAGTTAATATAGTTAAATTAAAGACAATATCTTATAAATTATAATAAAAATACCATTTATGAGCGCAATAAATCCTTTTTATACGGACTCCTGGGGAAATAGACCCTTTGCTCTGCCCTATTTAGAGACAAAGAAATCAACAGGAACAAAAATTATAAATTTCTTATTTCGAAAAAACGAGCTAACCGGCCGCAGAACCTTTAAAGTTATCCCTAGTTTTTTAATTCATGCTCAAGAACATTTAAATTATGAATTAAGGTTTCCTTTTTATAAAATTTCAAAAGATCCTAAGTTAAATGAAATAGTTCAATCTGTCTTTGATAAGTTAGTTACACAAACGCAAAAAATCTACCCTTCCACAAAAAATATATCATGGAAAGTTCGTATAAAAAAAGACTCCTCTATTAATGCTTTTTGCCTTCCAGGAGGAAAAATAATAATTACAACTGGATTCATAGAAACATTAAAAACGCGCTTAGACAAAGATATCTCTCATGAAGACCTTATAGCTTCTGTATTAAGTCATGAAATGGTACATGCTATAACGGAACACGGTGCTATAGGTGTGCATTTAGCTCTATTAGGAGCTGCTCTACAAAAAGCCTTTATCTACCTAGTGCTATCGCTAACCAATCCGGTTCCTCTTTTACAATTAGCTATGAGAGAACAATTTCTAATATATTTAGTGCGAGTTGAGGAAACAATGCACAGGCATTTCCCTGAAAAAGCCTCCCAATGGCTACGTAAACAACTTGAGAAGTTGCCTTGAAGAATCTCTCCCCATAGTAATTTTAATGAACCTAAGTCTGTATCTATTTTTATATAAGATGATCGACTTGCTCTTTGATATGGCCTATAGTCGATTACAAGAGCTAGAGGCTGATAAACATGGAATATTCTTAGCCAAAGCTTCTGGATATCAAGCGAGTGATGCTTTAAGCGTACAAAAAATATTTATATCTCTAGAAGGTAGAGAAAATAAGCCAATCGGTTGGTTTAAAAGAATAAACGGGCTAATACATACTCATCCCTATAACCAAGTGCGATTCAAAGAAAATGAAAAAACAATCTTAAGATTAAAAAAAGAAAAGATCGATTAACTATTTAGTTACATATGCTATTAGAATAATAATTCTCTAAAAATCACCTTATTTTCCTATTTATTAAAAATCATAACTTGTTATTTTATAATTATTTAATTTTTAATAATAAACTATCTGCTATTCAATTAATATCATTAATAATCTCAATTTTAAAATATTTCTACTTATTTATTAAGAATTAAAAGATATTTTATTGTTTAAACTAATACAATATTAATGTATAGTTTAACTCTTTCTTAACAAAAAGAAAGAAAACTGATTAAAAAACAATATGTCAATATTATAATAAATCCACAGAAGCTGGTTTTAATATAATTAATAAAAAACGTTTTAACCCAAAATATTAAAGAGCTTAGTAAAAATACTATCTTTTCTATTGAAGCCGAAACACTTGTTGGAGCACTAGCTCTTAAAGCTTGTGGCATTTCATTTGGTACATCATTCCCCATTCTTCTTGTCTTCTTCCTTTATTAGTGGCTAAAAGCTTTATAAGCTGCATTGAACTATAAGTTTATTTATGAAAAAACAACAACAAAAGTGGCTAAATAAGAAAAATGTAAAGCTAGTTGCCTCCTAGAAAATTTAAAACTCAGGTTATTATCTATATAATTTATATAAGGTTTTTGGTAGTCCTAAACAGGTAGTGATTTTAAATTATAATTACAAATAAACATTTTAATCACACCAATGTGATTAGCTATTTTCTTAGAAAAAGATAATGTTTTTCAAACTAATCTTGCGCATCT
>JAUPVT010000033.1 GCA_030916885.1 Chlamydiota bacterium | reverse complement strand
TATAGAAAGACTTCTCATGAGTACTTTTATTGATGCTCTACGTCTTGAAAAAGAAAATCCCTGGCTTTTCCCTATACATTTTCACATGGTCAATGCTTCTAGAAAACATCACGGCTCTTTATCAAAAAAATTACGGTTTTATATTGGGTATAGCAAAGATTTACTCTTTCTATTATTCGTCTGCATTTCTTTTTTACTTGGAATAGACTATTGGAGATGGATAGTGTTCCTTCTTACCCCTATTACTATATTATGTATTTGGGGTTATGGACAGCTATTAACAACATTGGCAGCAAAATCAGAAAAGCGGTTGTATAAAAATTTTGAAAAAGAATTGGGAAAACTAGATCATGGATGAAAATATAACCCCTTCTGAGTCTTCAGATAGCTCAAAATTTATAGTTGATCCATTAAATGGATCAGAAAGGTCTATTAATTATGGCTTATATTCAAAAGCGTTTTCTTATACTAAACATTATAATATCTTAAAAATAAGATATAAAATTGCATTACTAGGGTGGGTATTAGCAACATTTGTGGCTTTCAGTTATGTTTTATCAGGAAAAGAGGTAGGAGCTCCTATCGATAGGATGATTTCTATTGCTCTTGTTGCTATTTTTGCATCAAGAGGTGTTCTATTAATTATGGTACTTGATGCAGAAATTTACCATCGTTTATTAAATGCTTCCTTTTCAGCCAATTTAGAAATGGAAACAAAAGGGATAAGTAAATCAAGAATACATAAGAATATGATGAAATTACTGGTACCGGAAGCTACTCTAAAATCGTGTAAAGAATATGAAAAATCATTAACTCCATTCGCGCTTAAATTTAAGAAGTTCATTTGCTGGATTTTTACAGGTGAAAAAGGAAAAGGGCTAGACCCTGTCTTTTACGACGGTCTTTTTTATTGCGGCAGTTGTTTTTGCCTCTGGGTAGTCGCAGGAATTTCTATTTCTACCTATTTTTACTACCATTACTATAGAATAGCCGCTATTGCTTGTGGAATATTAACTCCCATTATTTCTTTTCTTATTTGTATACATCTCATTAAAAGGGTACTAAAGTCTGGAATAAGTAAGTTCAAAAAAGGAAAGAATGAGTAAAAATCTACTAGAAGAACTTGTTAGTGCCTATAAAGAAAAAAAGATCGCAAAGTATGCTTATATAGACAAGATGCAGTCTTTTAACAAAACACTTTTCTATCTTTCTAAAAGATTAAAAAATACTGACATGCATAAGATCGAAATACAGGATGATTTACTGCTATTTACAACTAGAAAAGATCGTATAAAATTAGCATTCACTGGCCTAGATAGAAGAGGTGCTCCTTTCGACATACTCAACTTTGATTACTATGAAAAAGAAGATGAAGAAGTTCTCTTCAATCTACTCAAGAAAAATGCTGTTATTCTGGATATAGGGGCAAACATTGGTTGGTACTCTTTACTGTTTTCTAAAAGACTTCCTCAATCAAAGATATATGCTTTTGAACCCATCCAAGATACCTATAAAAATCTAGTTACAAATATCAACTTGAATAAAAGCAATAACATCTTTTCTTTTAATCTTGGATTATCAGAAAAGAAAGGTTTTTTGCCTTACTATTATTTTCCTGAAGGATCTGTTCTTGCTTCAGAGAAAAATTTAATCAATTGTCCTAAAGCAAAACCAATAACTTGCCAAGTAGATACTTTAGATACATTTGTATCTACCCAAAGACTAGATCGATTAGATTTGATAAAATGCGATGTAGAAGGGGCAGAATTATCTGTAATAAAAGGAGGCCTTGACGCAATTAAGCAATTTTTACCTATATTATTTGTCGAGTTATTTGAAAGATGGGCTCTTCAATTTAATTACCACCCCAATGATGTAATTGATCTTTTAAAGAAAATAGGATACAACTGTTTTTTAGCTAATAAAGACAGATTAGATATCTGTCCCGTTTATAAAGAGATAGAAGAAGAAAGGTTGAATTTTTTCTTTCTACATTCTCTGAAACATAGAGATTTAATAAATACACTACCTAAAAAATTATCCTTCGCTAATTCCTTATGCTAAAAAAAATTCCCATTTTATGTATCCGCTTATATCAATTCACTATTAGCCCTCTTCTAGGTAATTGTTGTCGCTTTTTCCCTAGCTGTTCTGATTACGCAATAAAAGCCATCCATACTCATGGATATAGAGCATTATGGTTGATTGTAAAACGCTTGTTAAAATGCCATCCTTGGCACCCTGGAGGCAATGATCCTGTTCCTTAGCGGATAGGGATTTGTAAACAGCGTCCTGGACGAATCTTATCTGTTTCTAATTGGTTGATCTGCATGATCTCTTTAATGCTCACTTTGTGTGTACGTGCGATTTTCCATAAGTTATCTCCTACTTGTACTTTGTATGTTTTATAAAGGGGCTTTTTTATCTCGGGTTTTTCTATTTTTTTTGTCGGGATTTGTGAATAACCCAATGCTTGCGCTGCTAGTTTCCATACAGCATCTGTACGAGGAGCTGTAAGTAATCCTTTTGATAAATTTTTTAACAAACAAGGAGAATCATTAAATAAATCAAAAAAAAGTAAAATGTGTCGATCTTCTAACTGTTGTAGACAAAATTCCGGACTGCTTTCTAATAGTAGAAGAGCTGCTGTTTTAGATTTTTTCTCCAAATAGGCCAACAAAAATAAGCGACACCTTTCTATGGATAGATCTAAAGCCACTCTTTGAGATAAACTAAAATTCGTGAGATCTATCCATTCTCCTTCGCAGAGCAGATCAATTAATTGATTTATTGAACAAGAAATCCCTGTTTTAGAAAAAAGCATATAGACACTATGGTACTCTGAGGTAAGAGAAAAAGCGTTAATCAAAGAAGAGTGGTAGGGAGGAATAGAACGCTTTAGTTCATAAAATAGACCTTGAGAGGTAAAGGGCCACTTTTCTGTTTTTGCAAAATGAACAACAGCTTGAAATTGATAGTCCGTTAGTCCTGGATAAACAGGTACTTCTATGATCTCCGATCCCTTTTCTTGACTTAAGAGAATTGATCTCTTTTGCAGAGGAATTCCTCCTAGAGCCTTATCCAAATTAAAGTGGTGAAAAGCAACAAGGCAAGAAAGAGCTAAATCTCTTTTCTTAATACCCTGTTCTATAAAATCTTGATTTTCTAGACAGAGGAGGAGCTGTTGATAGGATAAAACAGAATAGGAGCGCAAAACCTCTAAATTGCTGGCAGATGGTAATTTTGTTTCAGTGGTCAACGGCTTTAATTCAATCGATAAAGAGTCATTCTTATCTTTAATAACAAAATAAAAAAAAGTACCTAAAAGACTAACATTTAATGTTCCACTAACAATTAAAGCTTGAGTAAGCTTCTTTGTACGAATAATCCAGGGACTATTTTCAGAAGTAGCGCGCATTATTTCCTGTTTCGAGATATTCAAATTTGGTATAAGATCTACAGTTTAATACTAATTTGTCTTTTTGTTTTATGAAAGTCTCATTGTCTTCTTTAAAAGAATATATAGATATTAACTTATCTACCCATGATTTATGCCAAGTATTGATACTAGGTGGAATTGAGGTAGATGAAGTAATCGAAACCCTTCTTAAGTTTAATAATGTTGTAGCAGCAACTATTTTAGAAGTTGTTTCTCATCCTAATTCAGATCATTTAAAAGTACTTAAAGTAAGCCATGGCAGGCAAATTCTCCAGGTGGTATGCGGAGCTGAAAATTGTCGTGCGGGAATGCGTGTAGCTTTAGCTCAAATAGGTGCAATCCTTGATTTAGATGGCAAACCTGTAAAAATCACAAAAAGTAAGCTGCGTGGTATTGAATCTCACGGAATGCTCTGTGGAGGAGATGAGTTAGGTCTTTTAGATAGTGCAGATGGTATTTTGGAACTGTCTGATCAAATAGAAGAAGGGACTGATCTAAAAGAGATATTTAAAGACACTGTTCTTCAACTGTCTTTGACTCCAAATTTAGGTCACGCTATGAGTGTCTATGGGATCGCACGCGATTTATCTGCTCTTTTACAAATTCCTTTGAAGTTTCCCTCTTTTTCTCTAGAAGAAGAAGAAATTTCGATAGAAAATCTTATTAAGATAGAGCTTCTCGACCAAACTCAATGCGAAAGATATGCCTGTAGAATGCTCCAGGGGGTTTCAGTAGGACCTTCACCTCTTTGGCTACAAAAAAAACTAGAGCAAGCAGGTTTTCGTAGTGTTAACAACGTCATTGATATTGGGAATCTTATCTTACAAGAGCTAGGGCAACCTTTACATATTTTTGACTACCAAACCATTGCAGATCATACTCTTCAAGTTACTTCTACAGCCCCTTTTTCAGAGTTAGAGACACTCGATTTAATTACTCGCCTCATTCCTCCAGGTGTTTTGATGATTTGCGATCCAGAAAAACCTTTAGCATTTGCAGGCGTCCTTGGAGGTAGGAGTTCTGCTGTTTCAGATAAGACATCTGATGTTCTAATTGAAGCTGCTTATTTTACTCCGCAGTCCATTCGTAAAAGCAGTAAATGGCTTAAAACAAAAACTGATTCCTCGCAAAGATTTGAGAAAGGAATAGATCCTAATCTTATTTCTAAGGCATTAGATTATGCTGCCTATCTTCTACAAAAAGTTGCCGGAGGAAAAATTGTTAAAGGAATGATCGATCAAAAGACAAGTTCTTTTCTTCCAAAAAAAATTATTTGCAGGCTAAAACGCATAAATCACATTTTAGGCATACAACTAAATCCTTCTGATATCTTTAAAATTCTTTTTTCTGCAGGTATACACGTAACCGAACAATCTATAGAGCAATTTCAAGCTCTTGTTCCTTTTTTTCGACATGACTTACAATCTGAAATCGATTTGATTGAAGAAATAGCTCGGTTATATGGCTATAACAATATTGTCAAAACAACACCTATTCACATTTCTTCTCCTCTTGTGCATTGTGCTGCTTATCAGTTAGAAAAACAACTTCGCACTTATCTGCTAGAAGAAGGCCTTCAAGAATTCATAACCTGTAATCTGATCAGTCCAGACCAGTCTAAAAAAACCTCTGAAAATACACTTCCTGCTAGCTTTTCCATTTCTGTTTTACGTTCACGTTCTCTTGATCAGTCTGTTTTAAGATCTTCTCTTCTACCAGGTCTTTTGCAAGTGGTTAAACACAACTATGACCGAGAAAATCAAGACCTGTCAGGATTTGAAATAGGTAAAATCCATTTCCATCTAAAGGGTGAATATATTGAGCAATCAGCTATTGGAATGATTCTAACCGGGAAAAGTTCTTCTTACCACATCGATCCCAAACCTCGATCTTGTGATTTTTTTGATTTAAAAGGGATTATTGAAAATTTGTGCTCTCTTCTTCACGTTGAACCGATTAGTTTTAGTCCTTCACACCTACATAATTTCCACCCCAATAGACAAGCAGTTATTATGTGCAAAGACAGTATTATTGGCTCTTTAGGAGAATTACATCCTAGGCACAATTCAGAGCTTGGTATTGAACAACGCATCTACTTCGCAGAAATAAATGTAGAAGAGCTTACACCTTTTATTAAACAAACCCCTCTTGTTAAACCTCTTATTTCCTTTCCCGGCTCACAGAGAGATTGGACCATTACTATAGAGGATAAAATACCTATTGGTTCTATTTTAGCAATCATTAATGCAAACTCTTCTTCGCTTCTTGAAAAAATTACTCTTTTAGATCTTTACAAAAGCTCTCAAATCGGCAAAGATAGAAAAAACATAACTTTTCGCCTGTTCTATCGAGACAAAACTAAGACCATTGCCCTTGAAGCCGTTGAAAAGGAACATAGCCGGATTATAGAAACAGTGATGAAGGAGTTAGAACAATTACATATTTTATCTTAAAGTGAGGTTCATCATGAAAAGACATCTATTTATCCTTATGAGCGGTACGGCTTTTATCTTATCTGGCTGCGTTCATGATAACAACGATAAAACAAGCGTTATATCTAAACGTTATATTCATAAATACAACTATCCTGTTCCCCAAGAGGAATGGCAAAAGCATAATTACCCAGGGCAAGTAATCACAAATCTTAGCGATGGTGTAACTGTTACAGCAACCTATGAAAATGGTAAATTACACGGTCCTACTACTTACACTTTTGCTCACAGTCAATCGATTGAAAAATGTATTGTATATAATCAGGGACAAAAAGTTAAAGAAACAAGTTACAACTCTAATTCCATGCCTTTACAAGAGTGGATTCAGCTCTCCCCTCAGCGCTACTCTCTTACCAGTTGGTATGTAGAGGGTTGCCCTATGATGGTTGAAGAATATGCAGGAAATGAACTCATAGAAGGACAATATTTTACTGCCTTAAATGAAATAGAAACACGAGTAGAAAAGGGAGATGGTATTCGTATTTCTCGAGACCAAACAGGAACTCTGCTTTCTAAAGAAGTGATTGAAGATGGTTACACAGTAAAAAAAGAAACCTATTATCCTAATGGGGCTCCTGAATCAATCGCATATTACGCCTTAGGTAAACTCAATGGGAATAAACAAAAATTTACAGCTAATGGAGAACCACTTGCTTTAGAAGAGTGGGTAAATGGCCAACTACACGGGAAAGCTACTTACTTTAGAAGTGGTAACCGCTACCTAGAAATTTCTTATTTAAGTAACCAAAAAAATGGAACAGAAAGGCATTACACCGATGGAGATTTACTAACTCAAGAAATCCATTGGGAAAATGATCTTAAACATGGGTCTACTATTTATTATACCGATTCCGATATCCAACAACAGTGGTTTTACGCAGGACAACTTGTTAGTAAAAATAAATTTGATCTCTATAATCAAAAGGATCAAATGGCTGCAGATATCTCGGATGATATAAAAATACATATTCGATAGCACAACTTTCTTTGCTAAGAAAAATTTATGCAGTATTCATTTAATCAAGGTCCCTCTATTTGTTTGCAGATAGAATGCGAAAAAAGCATTCTATCTAAAGTGACCTTAACTAAATCATCACATTTTGAATGCTTTATCTCAGAAGAATGTGATCTTGATACAGTACAAACCATTATAAAATGGTTAACCCAGTACAGCTATCGAAAAGACCCTAGCCCTTTAAATCTTAACCTGCCTAAACTCCCCTTATTTTATCAAAAAGTATTGATCCATTTACAAAACCTACCTTTTGCACAGCTAGTCACTTATGGTAATCTCTCTTCTACAATTGGACATCCAAAAGCAGCACGTGCTGTAGGGTCTGCTTGCAAAATCAATCCATTTCCTCTTTTTATTCCTTGCCATCGAGTAGTGGGAGCTGACAACATAGGAGGCTTTGCCTATGACCTTTCGATTAAACAAGCTCTATTGCAATTTGAAATGGATTTCCTTCTCTAAAAATAGCTTTTTATCTCTAACCAAGCCAAAGGACAATCTACCTGGAACTAAATCTATCCAAAAAGCAACTAAATAACTACTATTACTTTTTATTCGAAGTGTTTTTACTAAAAATCCGCTTATAAAGTGGACTCTTGCCATTTAAATAATTAAATACTTTATTATTAAACTTCTGAGAAAACTGCATATAAAACAGTTTCTTGAGGTTTGTAAGTTTACTTGCAAAAATCGATAATACTTATAATTGTGCTTTTCTGTTGTTAGTTAGAGAATTATCTAAAAGTAATTACATTTTTTATAAATAATTCTCAATCCAGCACAGTTTAAAGAAGTCCTTTTATATTTTCTTATATAATCAATTAATAAATCAGAAAAAATCCTATAATCCCGGAAATAATTAAGACCTTTACTACAGCCTCAAAGGCAAATTGTCTTCCTATTAGAAAAAGAGCTTTATTGCAAGCTGCATAACCCAGTAACACTAGATATCATTAAAGGTGTGATGATAAGAAGCTCCTGTTTACCCCTTAGAGAGATTACTATAACACTTATTAAAAAGCTTTGGCCTTCTAACTAATTATAAATGCAGTTTGATAGGAACAACACGACTACCAAGTGCATAAACTGCTCCATGTATAGGAGAAATCCCATACAATCTTCCTGCTATTACAGTTAAAGTATTGATTCTAGTATAAAAAAATCTCTTTGAGACAATCAATATTCGTAGGATACTTTTGTATTATTTATTTGAGAAAGAACTAGCAAAAACTGTCAAAATCTTTGAGGAAAAATAACCTTTATTGCTATCCTACACTCGATTGATTTATATCAATAGATATCCTTTAATTTATTCAAAAAAATCTAAAGAAGATTATAAATAATTTAACTTAAATAAGTTATTTTATGAGAAACTACTCTCTATCGAGGAAAGAAAGTTTTTCAAGATCATCGGAAAAACTAACTTTAAACTAGAGGGTTTATTGCTTCTTTCCCAAATACTAACTACTTTTAACACAGCTGTGTTATATAAATGGCCATTGTTTGTGCTTATCTTTTCAGTTAGCCAAACCATTTGTTTTTTTTGTTGCCATATAACAGTTAGAAATGTCTCTTTTGATCTTTGCCAAAGAAATCCTATTAATTAGATTAATTTTTGTAAAATAGGTATACATCGCAGCTTCTTTTACCTTTTTTCAAACAGAACCTATTAATTATAAAACTCTTGCACTTATAATATTCTCTTTTTATATTGTTCTTATTATTAAAAGACTCTATTATAACAAACAATTGCTAATAAACTATCAAAACATTAAACCAAAATACATATTAACTTATTTAAAAACTATTTTTTTAATAGATGCAATTAATTATAAATAAATGAGTTGCGCTCAAAGAATTGCTATAAATTCATTTCATCTATATCTTAAAAAAGCCTTGTTTAAGTATGTATACAGATAAATCAAAGACATTATTTTACCTCCTTTTTGCCTAATTGAAGTGATTTCATGAAAAAAGAAGAACTATTAAAAAAGATTTCTGAGCTAGAGTCGGTCAATGACCAACTTCAAACAGAACTGCGTTATCTCGATATTTTACTTAAAGAAATTGGTTTTGTTGAAGGACTCAAAACACTTAAATTTGCAGCAAAAGAGATGATTGAGCAAGATATTAAAGAAGAATAATTACTTAGGTTGGTTGGTTTAACCAATAACGAATGTGATAAAGATCTCTGGTTTTTATTAAGGTCTTTTTATGAAGTAGGTATGCTAAATAGCGCATTACTGTTGCTCTAAAGGTGTCTTTGCTATCACAATATAATTATTGGTGCTTAAGCTTCCTTGAAAACCGCTTAAGCCCGCTGTAAATATCTTCAATAAAACCTTTTCCTGGCGTGGATTGAGTTACCCAGAAAGAGCTCTCAATAGCTTTGACTTTTCTATTAGAAAGTAAAGAAGGCTGATTGATTGACTTTGGGCTGCAGGATTACATCTTTCAATAACTATATAGTATTCTTTTTTTCTAATACTTTTGAAATAGTAATGAATATTGGTTGTCCAATACCTTCAGAAAGAACCTTTTCGTCTAAAACATGACCAATTCTTCCGTTTCCGTATTCAAAAGGATGAATGCTCTGAAAATACAGATGAGCAATGACTACTTTTCTCGGTATTTTCCACAATCAACAATATTTGATTGATCATTAAACAGGTCAAAATGTCATTTAAAGAGCACTTCTTGAGTCAATAGCTGATCAAACGATTGATAAACATCACAAAGAAGTTTACCCACTTGAGACTCTTTATATACCTCTTAGCTAGGAGATAGCTGTAAACTAAAGTATTATTTGATTGATGATTGCAAGCTTTCTATATTAAGAAGCTCCCCCTTCAATTCTCGTGATTTCTAAACCTTGGAGCCAGTTGAGCAAATCCCAGTTCCAGAGCGAATTATAGAACAAGGTTCTATAGATCAACTTTTGACTTTAATCTAGTAGATGAATCAAGTCTTCTAAAGAAAGGGCTTCTACATTGCTTATATCTTCCATAAGAGTTTGAAAGAGCTGTTGTTTATGTTTTTTAAGGAGCATGATTTTCTCCTCAATGCTTAAAACGGTTACATAGCGCCTAGCAATCACTTGGTTAGACCTTCCCAATCTATGGGCTCGATCAATAGCTTGATTCTCTATTGCTGTATTCCACCAAGGATCATAAAGGAAAACATAGTCAGCCTTGGTCAAATTTAAACCAACTCCCCCTGCTTTTAAGCTAATAAAAAAAAGAAGGGTTTGCTCATCTTCTTGAAACTGAGAGACGACCTGTTCTCGATTTTTTGTGCTTCCATCTAAATAGACATATTTCCAATTCCGATTTTGAGCCTCTTTTTTCATCAAATGCAGTATGGAAGTGAATTGACTATAAAAGAGAACTTTTCTTTTTTCTTCTACCACTTCTTCCAAATCAACCATAACCTTGGAAAATTTTCCACTACATTGATAGAGGTCTTGGGCAGTAGGGTCAACTAACAGCGGATGAGCACAAATTTGCCTTAGGCGCAAAATAGCCTCTAAGATCTGCATCTGTTGATTAGTGTCTTTTGATCGCAGCTTAACGCGAGTGGATTGTAGGTATTTTTCATAGATGTTGCGCTGCTCTTCGCTCATTTCTACCCAAATAGTCTGTTCGAGTTTTTCGGGAAGATCAAGCGCTACTTGTTTTTTAGTCCGACGCAAAATAAAAGGTCTGATGAGCTTTTGTATGCGTTTTAAATAACGACTATCTACGTGAGATGCAAGTGCTTCTGCTTGGAACTGTTTACGTTCACCTAATAACCCTGGGTTAAGGAAGTAAAAAACTGAAAAAAGATCTTCTAGTCTATTTTCTATAGGAGTCCCTGTAATAGCTACTCGCATCTTTGCTCGCAGCTGAAAACACACTTCAGCAATTTGACTATCCGGATTCTTAATCACTTGTGCTTCATCTAAAACGACCAGTTGAAAATCTAAAGAGGTAAACAAAGCCTGATCTATTCGTAAAATAGCATAAGAAGTAAGAATGATAGATGGGATAGGAGGCAGGGTTTTTATTCTCTCTTTGCCTGCATGTACATGAATTGGGCTACTAGGAAAAAACCGAGCAAATTCATTTTGCCAATTAAATAACAAAGATGTAGGAACTACAATCAAACAAGATTGTTTGAGCTCTAGCTGTGAGAGAAAGGCTATTACTTGGATGGTTTTACCTAAACCCATTTCATCAGCTAAAAGCCCGCCTACTTGATTTTTCTCTAGAAAAGAAAGCCAACTCAAACCTTGATTCTGATAGGTAAACAATTGTCCTCTGAATTTTTCTCCTAGAACAACGGGTTGAACAGAATGCTTTAGCTGCTTAAGGATCTCTAGAGGACTTTTTTCCTCAGAAAGTAATCCTAACTGCTTAAATGGAAGATAGACTCCTTCTTGATCAAACTCTAGCTCTGAAAAATCCGCCCACTTCTCTTCTATTTTTTTCAAATCGATTAGACCAACTGTATTAGCAGCTAATTCTACAAAGCAAGATCTACGATTGAAAGCACCTATTACCTGTTGTAAATTAGCTCTATAGCCTTGATAATCGAACTCAGATCGTACAAACCAAGCTTGTCGGCGCTCTTCTAATACAACGGTTTCTTTTTTTAAGAAAACCACTTGCTTATTTTGATGATCAAATACTTTCCAACCTATTTCGATTAAGAATGTAATACTTTTGGCTACTTTATCCAGCGGACAATAATAGGAGGAATCCCCCACTTTTTTTTTACTAAAATCGGTTTCTAATAAATCTTGTTCCCATTGCTTTTCTATAGACTTTTTACGCCAAAAAAACTCTTTTTCTTCAAAGGCTGCTATTTTTCCTCGCATCCCATAATCAAACCATAGATTAGCAAATCCTCCATGCCGATCTGTTAAACAAATAAAAGGCAAAGGATCACCTGAAACTTCTTCTAACCAGGTTACGCCCTCTGTTTCTTCTAGAAACTCCTGTAGTTCTTTTCCTTGTAAAATAGCCTCTGGAATTTTTAGCCATTTTAAAGAAACCTCTGTATCTAATAGCCGTATAACTCCAGCATAGAGAATCCATTGAGGACTTCCCCAAAAAATAGCTCTGCAGCTACTTAAAGGCTCCTCTTGCTTACCAAGCTTAAATCTTGCACAGATTTCTACTTGTATCTTATTTAAGGCTTTTGCTTGAACAAATCCTTCTGCTTTTGTAAAAGGATCGATAATTACCTTCTGTCCGTTATACAATAATCTACCTGTGCTACTGAGCATCTTAAGTAACTCAAAGGTAATTTCTGAGGAGATAAGGAACCGCACACCCTCTTCTACATGGACAGGTGCTCTTTTCCATAAGAGATCTAGTGCATTTTTTTCTAAAAGGGATTTGGCTTTTAATAAAGCTTCTTTTCGATGGGAAAATTTTTTTGGTAGGGTAATAACCATTTGAGGTTTTTGAGAAATATCCAAATGATAAAATAGCTCTGACACAAATATCTCCTTTTAAACTATATTCATAGCTTATGAATCATAAGCTTAAGATTTGGAACAACCAATCCAGTTGGGAAGAAGCAGAAGAAAAATGGGATCAAGGACAAAAATCCTATCAAAAAACCCATCCGTTAAAAACCCTTTCCTCTCTTCCACAAATACCTGGGATCACTAAAGACACTGCCTGCAATCTTAGATGGAAAAGTACAAAGTATTTACTCACCTGCGATCAAAAAAAAATCTTTTGGCGCTATTTTTTTCGTGCGCCGATAAAGCACAGTTATCGTTTTATCTCTTCTTTATTTACAAAATCTTACTCTAGAGACCAAGACCTTTTCTTTTATGGAGTAAAAGATCTTGGCTCTTTTGAAAAGCGTTTAGCTTCTCATAAAAATCACCTGTTTGTTATAGGGTTTTCTTATTGTCATAAGCCTTTTGAATGTCCATCAAAACGGTTTTCAGCTGATTGTATTCACGATCCCAACCATCCGGTATGCCGTCAATGTTTTATTGGTAAGGCGGTAAATGCTCTACCAGATAAAGCTCATATTATTCCTTTATTCATTCCTACTGTTCATTATATTGGAGAAAAGTGCTTCGAGCTTATTTTTGCCCATCCAGATAAGCAAGTCTTTTTCCTGATTACCGCATGTGAGCTAACCCTTACCATGTTTGCAGATTGGGGAAACATGATCGGCATTCAAGGGATAGGTATACGTCTTGATGGACGCATCTGCAACACCATGAAAGCCTTTGAGCTCTCCGAAGAGGGAATTAAACCAGGACTTACCGTTGTGCTTGATGACACACAAAAGCTCATGCTTAGTTTAATTCGTTCTCTTTGGAATAGCGACGAAAAGGTTTAGGGCGCACAGCTACCTGATAAGACCTTACTCTATCACCAGACATACAAGTATCGCTGCAACAGCCTTTGAGTTTTTCTGCGCAAGCAGGACAGCTTAAGAAAAGTTCATTACAATCCATATTTGCACAATTATAATACGTATCACTACTTATTTTGCAATGAGAACACTGGCTAATTACCTCATCTACTTTTTCATCTACACAAACGGATAAGCGATCGTCAAATACAAATAACTTGCCTCTCCAATGTGAGGTACTTTCTTTTTTTCCGTAATTAATTACACCGCCATCTAACTGATAGACCTCATTGAAACCTTCTTTTTTCAACAGAGCAGAATACAGTTCGCATCGAATACCACCAGTACAGTACATCATAACCTTTGTCTGGGCAGGATTATAATGATTTTTTAATTTTTTTGCGTAAGGGGAAAAATCTCTAAAGTTTTTTAAGTAAGGAAGCTTGGCTCCTTCAAAATGACCAAGTTCCCACTCATATTGATTACGTACATCGAGCAGCAAAACGTCTTCATCGCGATTTGCCAACATCTCTTTCCATTCTTTAGGAGAAAGATGTTTGCCTGTTAACTCTAAATCAACCTCTTCATCTAAGGCGACAAGCTGCTTACGAAACTTTACGCAGGCTTTAGGAAATACATGCTCATGATAAAAATCTATTTTAAAAGAAATTTCTTTAAAACGCACGTCTTGTTTCATCCACTCTAGATAGACTTGAATATCAGTTTTATAACCACTCATTTGAGCATTAATCCCATTCTGAGAAATATAGATCCGACACTTAATATCTTTATTCTCTAGAAATTTTTGATGTGTTTTCACCTCTTCCAAAGGATTTTCAATGGGGGTAAAAATATAATAGGCTACAATCCGATAATCTTTTTGCATAAGTCCTAAATTCCTTCAGTTTAAAAGAGGAGTATAGCGCTGAAAAACAAACCTGACAATATCATATATTATTTTTTAACAAAAAAAGCTCCATTTACAAAAAATCACAGGTAGATTAGCATACGTCTCTTTATATCATTAAAGTAAGAAGTCTTATTAGGAGATATCATGGTTCGATACACCGGTCCAAAAAATCGTGTTGCAAGACGTTTTGGAGCAAATATATTCGGCAAAGCTCGTAATCCGTTACTACATAAGCCAAATCCTCCGGGAATGCATGGAAGTAAAAGAAAGAAAAAGTCTGATTATGGCCTTCAGCTAGAAGAGCAACAAAAACTAAAAGCTGTTTATGGTATGCTTACCACTACCCAGGTTGTACGATACTATAAAGAAGCTTCTAAAGCAAAAGGAAATACCCCCTCTGTTTTTATCGAGAGATTGGAGTGCAGGTTAGATAATATGGTTTACCGCCTGAAGCTAGCACCGACTATTTTCGCGGCTCAGCAGTTAGTATCTCATGGACATGTATTGGTAAATGGTAAGAAAGTGGATCGTAGATCCTTTTTTGTCCGTCCGGGAATGATGATTTCCATCAAAGAAAAATCTCAAAAAAATGATAAAATCCAAAAAAGCGTAATTAGCTCTGGTGACGTCCCCGAGTACCTCTCTTTGGATGCTAGCAATTTTTCAGGACAACTTCTCATCTCTCCTGCAATCGACCAAGTACCTTTTCCTATCTTGATTAATGTACCATTGATTTGTGAGTTCTTAGCACATAATAATTAATTATATAGGGTTAGCCTTAAGTTTTTCAGAAGGCTAGCTCTTTAATCCTTTCAGCTGTTTTACTGCTAGGGAATGTAGCAAGAAAAGCTTCCTGTAGCTTTCTTGAATCTTCATTCTGGAGGTTCCCTATTTTTATAAACCTATTATTCATAGTTTCCAGAACCTCTTCGCCAAAAAAACTAGAACCTTGCATTTCTTGGTAAAATTTCTCCATATCCTGATATGTCTCTTCAAAAAAATTCTTTTGCGAATAAACAACAGCTAACTCTTTTAAAAGTGGATGAGATTTTACATATGCATTCCAATCCAGCTTAAATATATGTAATTTTTCATTAAATGCCTTAGCATCTCCCCTACGAAGAACAAACCTTAAATCTCTTATAGTCTGTTTTAATCGATTTCCAGCTATATCTATTGACTCTAAAAAATCCTTATGACTTATACCTTTACCTTGATTACCTAGTAAGATAAAACCCCACAGACCCATACGAGCAACATCCACGTTGCGAACTTCTCTATCTTTTTGCTCTAAAATATGTTTTTTACTTTGAGAAGATGGAACTTGGGGACGATTAAAATTATGTAATGGTTTAAGCAACTCACTAGCATAAACCTGTTTAGTCGACTCCTTTATGCTTGCTAGCTTAGACAACTGATGAAAAAATTGGTGCTCTTTTAAGCTACAGATGTAAGGAGCTTTTACTTGCCAAAAAACTTTGTTTAGATTATCCGTATCCACAGGATATAGCATTCCTTTGGCTTGAGCAGTTTTCTGCCAGATTTTTTCTATTTTCATTAATTCTTGAAAAGCTTTTTTTTCTGGGATGTCTTGGAAGATTTTCCCTTGTAAGATCTGCAGAAAATATTTTACTACATTCCGAACCATCTTAAGAATGGAATAAAAAAGAGCGAAACTAGCTTGTTGCTTATAAAAAACATTTCCATCTATAGAAAAATCAGGATCAAACCCTAAATCATAGAACGCTGTCTGCTCTACCGGTATCGGTTCAGAATTAACATGTTTAATGAAAAAATTATTTAACATATTCTCTTTTAGTTTATCCGATACAAACCCTTGTGAAACTTGAAAAGGAGAGTCTAAAAAAATTTTCATGCTTTCTCTCTTTTACTTAAAAAGTTATTATTAATAATATCATTATAACAATAATGATTAATTAAACCTATAATATAATTACATCTAATTCATCTAATATTGAATTAATTAACTTACTTTAAAGTAGATAGATTATTTTTTAATTTGGATTTAAAAATAGTTGAGCTTATAGAGAGGTCTTTAGGGTCCATTTAAGACTCCTAGACATTTAAGCCGCTTATAAACTAGGATAGACCATATTTTAAATCTAATCGGACATCTTAAATGGCTAAAATCCCTAGCCCTGAATTACTAATCGGAGCTCATACCTCAGCCCAAGGTGGCGCTCAAAATGCTATTTGGATGGGGCAAGAAATCGGTGCTACTACTGTACAATTTTTTACCAGCAATCAAAAACGCTGGTCTGGTAAAGAGATCACTCAACAGCAAGTGGAACTTTTTCAAGAGGCTGTAAAGGCAACTGGTCTTTGCCAATTGATGAGCCACGATAGTTATTTGATCAATCTAGGCTCTTCTAATCCATCTGTTTTGCATAAAAGCCAGAAGGCTTTTGAAGAAGAGTTAATCCGCTGTCAAAAACTGGGGATTTCCTTCTTAAACTTCCATCCAGGCGCTGCTGTAGGAGCAACAGAAGAGCAGTGTCTTAATAATATTGTAGCTAGCTTAGAGCAATTCGAAGAGCTTATCTCTCATGGTGCTACTCGTCTTTTAATTGAGACAACCGCGGGTCAAGGATCTACAGTGGGATATTGCTTTGAACATTTAGCCTACCTGATTGAAAAGCTTCATAAAAAAATTCCTATCGGTGTGTGTATCGATACCTGTCATATCTTTGCAGCGGGTTATGATATTCGCACAAAAACTGGCTGTGAAAAGATGCTAAAAGACTTTGAAAGAATTATTGGGATGAAGCACCTATATGCTTTTCATCTTAATGACTCGTTAAAACCTTTAGGGTCTCGTCGTGATAGACATGCCCCTTTAGGCAAAGGAGAAATTGGTATCGAGTGTTTTAAAGTGCTGATGAAGCACCCTAAAACTCGCTGTCTTCCTAAATATTTAGAAACCCCTGATGGCCCTCCTCTTTGGAAAAAAGAAATCGCCATGTTAAGAGAGTTTGCAGACTTATGAAACATAGTAAAATTCGATCGATCAAATCCTCTCAAATAGGAAGTATAATCACCGTATGCGGATGGATTCGCACAATTAGAGCACAAAAAAGCTTTAGCTTCATCGAACTAAATGATGGCTCTACGCTTTCTTCTCTGCAAATTGTGGCAGATGCTTCACTTTCCCTTTATAAAGAGCTCTTAAAAAAGCTTTCTACAGGAGCTTCTATTTCAGTAACCGGTGAACTAGTAGAGAGTTTAGGCAAAGGGCAAACCTGGGAACTAAAAGCCCATGCTATTCATCTTTTTGGTGCCTGCCCCGAAGAGTATCCTCTGCAAAAAAAAAGACACTCCTTTGAATTTTTGCGCTCTCTTGCTCATTTACGCCCACGTACGAATACACAAGGGGCCATTACTAGAATACGTAACTCTCTCTCGATTGCAACCCATCTATTTTTTCAACAAAGAGGGTTTTTATATCTACACACACCTATCATTACCGCCTCTGATTGTGAAGGAGCAGGTAAACAATTTCTAGTCACAACACTAGATATCAATAAACCGCCAAGACACTCTGATGGTAGTGTGAATTTTACAGAAGACTTCTTTCATAAACCAGCTTATCTTACTGTATCAGGACAACTAAACGCAGAAACATTTGCCTGCGCTCTTTCTGATGTTTATACCTTTGGGCCTACATTTCGAGCAGAGAATTCTAACACCTCTCGTCACCTAGCTGAGTTCTGGATGGTTGAGCCGGAAATGGCTTTTGCTGACTTAAACGACAATCGTGAATGCGCAGAAGCCTATTTGCGGTTTGTCCTTAAATACGTTTTAGATAACTGCCAAGAAGATTTAAACTTTTTTGAGAGATTTATAGAAAAAGGATTGCTGAACTGTTTGCAACAAGTAGCTGAAACAGAATTTGCACACCTTACCTATACCCAAGCTATTGCTATCTTACAAAAATCAGAGCAAAGCTTTACCTTTCCTGTAGAATGGGGTATTGATCTGCAATCAGAGCATGAGCGCTATTTAGCAGAAACATACTGTAAAAAACCCCTCATTCTAACCGACTATCCAGAGAAAATCAAAGCTTTTTACATGCGAGAAAACTCTGATGGTAAAACAGTAGCTGCTATGGATGTCTTAGTGCCAAAAATTGGAGAAATCATTGGAGGAGCTCAAAGAGAAGAGCGTCCAGATATTCTAGAAAAAAAACTACACTCCTTTGGTTTACATCCAGAGGATTATTGGTGGTATATGCAATTGCGCACCTATGGAACTGTTCCACATGCAGGCTTTGGCTTGGGATTTGATCGCCTAGTATTGTTTGTCACCGGGATGGAGAATATCCGCGATGTAATCCCTTTTCCGAGGTTTCCTGGTCATGCAGAATTTTAAAGTCCTATGTGATAACGCTTGGTTTGCGCTGTAACTGCGGCTCCAAGCCCAAAAACCATCGCAGCTAAGGAAAAGATTTTACCCAATCCCGGAATAGAACTTATGATTAAATAGGCAATCAAACCCACGGCAAAAGCCGCTAATCGGTGTATTCTCCATTTGATTGTGCCAGATAGCCAATCCGATCCCCAAAAAATAAAGTACACTTTAGCTGTATAAAACCCTACGATGTTTAAAGCAATCAGAGTTAGAGCAAATGGCACCCCTAAAACAGTCATTAATAATAAGAGACAACAAAGCGGTAAAACAATCAATGTAATCAGTCCTGTACTTAAAGAACGCCAAGGTTGCCCTCTTAAAGAGAGAAGAGCTGACTGTAAATTTCTAGGAAAGATCCTAAGTAATAAATAGGCAATAGCAAGGCTGTAAAGAAAATTCATAGAAAGAGTAAGCAGTTTAGAGCCCACTAATACCTTTTGAACCCATGTCCCTTTAACTAAATTCCGTACAAAAGAAGGATGCTGAGTAATTGTTCCTAGTACAGTAGCACCCTGGTCAATCCATGCATCAGAATTGCTTCGATAGTCTACATCTCCACTAATATGTGCTTGTGAAGTAAGCCTCATTAAACCTACAACAGTATGTAGATCTTGCCCAATGGTTGAGGATACACGTAAATGAGAAGCTACAACAGTTACCTCTGACCCGATACGGGCTGCTAAATCGGCATTTCCAGCTGTTATCACAACGTTTTTCCCAATAGAGGATTGCTTAAGCAATTGAACATTGCCACCAACAGCTGTAATATTGTGCCCAATCTCTCCACTTAGCAAAACTTGACCCGCTAATAACCGTGCATTATTTGACACTTTTCCTGAAATATCTACACTCCCTGCGCAGCAGATCAGATCTCCATTTATTACTCCATCAACAACAACTTGCCCAGCAATGAGGTATACATCTCCATTGACTATCCCTGAAATCTCTATACTATCCCCTGAAGCAAAATAGTCTCCTTCATAGACTGTATGGGATGGAATCATAATTATGATATGATCTTCTATTTCTTTGGGTTTTTTAGCAGAACAAATCAAAACAGGAACTAATAATAAAAATAGAATTATACGACGCATGCATAGCCTCTTTTGCTACTTTGAAATCCCGTCGCATAACGCTGAACCAGTTGAAATAATATAGTTTCTGCTCCTTGAATCTGAAGAACATTTTTTTGTTGTTTTGCTTCAATGATTGCATTGATATGCTCTATATTTAATAAGCTCATACTAAAATGACGAGAAAGAGATGGGTCTACGGCCCTTGGCACACTTAAATCTATGATTAAACGCGTCTTGGCATCGATAAACTGATGAGCATGCAAGATAGGTTGATCTGTATAAGTTCCACAAACCACCATAGGAAATTGAGAGCTTAAATCGATTTGGGGAAAATCAAGAAGGAAGACATCTTCTTTTTTACTCCATTCAATAGCCGCTTGTCTATTGCGCGTACATAAAGATAATTGTTTCATGCCTTTTGATTTAAAGTAGCTAATAATCTTACGATTGATTTCTGAATAACCAATGAACAAAATGGCAGATGCATGTAACTTAAAACACTTTGCTAATAAAAATAGTTCTTTATCAATACCCAGTTTTTTTTCTACAAAGGGAAACTGCGTGCGAATAGTTTTACCCAATCTTAAAGCCTTTTGAAATAGAAAATGCATCTCATGAGGTAGTTTGTTTCTAGATGCTAACTGATAAGCTCCCTTTACCTGCCTCTGAATTTCTGATTCACCGAGAATGACACTGTCTAGTCCAGAAGTTACCCGTGCTAGATGTAAAAAACAATCTATACCAAAATAAGCGTATAGCTTGTGCTCTAAATCAAAACAGAGCTCCGAGCGCAGAGCATTTAATAATACGCTATGCGCTACGCTTAGATCACTGGCGCTAAAATAAATCTCAATACGAGCGCAAGTAGCAAGTAAAATCCAACTCGCATCTTGTACAAGTTCTTTGTTAGTCAGCTTCTGATAGGCTGCTACAATTTGCTCACGACAGCCAATCTTAGCAGATTTATAACTAATTCCTAAAATCCCGATATGCATACAGATAACCGCATCATAAGAAAATGGTTGTTATACCTTGTTATAGAAATTTAAAGCCACTAAACTTCTGTCAAACAACATATAATCTCGTCATAGCAATAGCCACGCCTTAGCATTTTTGCAATCCACTGACTCTTTTTCTTGGGATCTAAAAGCTGAATTTGATGAGCTTTTTTTTGGACAAGCTTTTGCAAACATCCCATTTGATTTTTTTCTGTCTCTAAAATGACTTGTTGTAAAATAGAGCGATCTATGCCTACCCTGCAAGAGAGTTTATACCAAATAACTTTTGATCCAAAACCTCTATTTCTTATTTTTTCTACTAACTGCTGAGTTAATTTTTGATCATCTAAAAAACCTTGTTTGATACAGAAATCTAATACCTTATCAATCGCTTCTTTAGAAAATCCTTTTTGAGCAAGCTTTAAGTTTAGCTCTTCTCTAAAAAAAGAGCGTTTTGCAAGATGGAAAAACGCCTGTTTTCTTACTTGTTCTTCTTCTGAGTTAAGGCACATTAAATCCTCTTCTAAATAATATCTTCTTCTGAAGAGATCGCAAACTTCCTAAAGGTAAAATCGCAAGCCCTTGCTAGCGAGACTCTATAACAGGTGTGTATAAAAAAGGACAAAAAATCATCTCCAAAGTGTTTGTCTAATTGCTCTAATTCTCTAAACAAAAAAAATGGAAAACGCTCTTTAATACTCATCCAGTAATGGCAAAAAAAACCGAATATCTCTCCTGATCCTTTTAGAATCGGACTCATTGCACTTGTTTCTTCTATATTAGCAGGTACAGCTTCAGCGTTTGAATAGCTTCACATACTTGATCTACTACATGTGCTGGCAAATCCTTATTCTCCGGTTTTTCGTATACCAAAAGAATCACCTCTGTTTGAGTTATATTGAAGACAGAAGCTCGGTTATCTAAATGCTCTTGATCTGCGGTATGTAAATGCGCTCAAAAAGCAGATCAAAAGGAAATGCTTTCATATATATCTTTTCTTCAGACTTTTGCAAAAGCCCTTTTTTGTAAGGTAACTGCTCGTTTACTTCTTCAGTTGTCTTTTTCTTTTGAAATCAAGATAACTCTGTCTCTCTGACACCTCTTCCTCTCCTAGCAAAACTCCTAACCTATGCTCTTTCATTAATCTCTAATTGAGATACAGATCTATCACAGGCTATATAAAAGTTTATGGTAGAGTACACACCTATCTAATCTTCATTACATGAAGACTTTTTTATAAAAAAATAATTAACTATTTTTAAATAAAAAAATGATTTAAATATCGAAAGACAAACTAACATTTTAGTTTGAATAAATATATCTTTTTTCTTATTTTAAAAGAAAAGCGAGTACTTATGACAGAACCTATTCCCCCTTCTGGCCCACAACCAACTCAACCTCAAAAACCCACTCCTTCCTCTAAGGATCAGGAAGCTATAAGAGTATGGCAAACATTCCTTTCAAAAGGAGGAACCCCTGCTACCGAGGAACAAGCCAAGCTATTTATGAATGGCCTCTTAAAGTTTTTTAATACTTTGGTTGCCCAAGAAAGAGCCAGACTGTCTAAAGCGAACAAACACTTAAGAGATGTAATAGAAGGAAAGGAATAAAATCTCTTTTTTGTTATACTGCAAGACATGTTTACTCATAAAAATTGTTTTACATCCTCTTTAGAAGAGTCCCATCTGCGGCTTGATGCTCTCTTATCTCTAAGATTTCCGGATAAATCGCGTAGTTATTTCCAATTTTTAATCAAGCAAGGTTATGTTCTTGTTAATGGAAAAGCGATAAAAAAAAGAGAAAGAGCAAAGCCTGGAGACGAAATTGAGATCTATTTCCAAATCACGCCTGAAATCAATTTAATCCCTGAACCAATTGCTTTAGAAATCCTTTATGAAGATGAACATCTGATTGTCATCAATAAACCTGCTGGAATGGTTGTTCACCCAGCCCCTGGCCACACCCAAGGAACCTTTGTTCATGCTCTTTTGTTTCATTGTAAGCAGATAGACTCTGATGATCCCTTAAGACCTGGCATTGTTCATCGATTGGATAAAGATACTTCAGGAGTCCTGATTGCTGCAAAAACACGGGCAGCACATAATGGATTAATAGATTTATTTGCAAAAAGAAAAATAGAAAAGGTGTATTTAGCCATTTGTGTAGGGGCCCCAAAAGATGGTCTCATTGATGTTCCGATTGCACGCCACCTTTCTCGTCGTAAAGAAATGACTATATGCACACAAGGAAGAGCATCTAAAACCATCTGCCAAGTTTTAGCTCAAAATGGTTCTCTTTCTTTTGTTAAATTAGAACTCCTAACCGGCCGCACGCATCAATTAAGAGTACATTTAAAATATGTAGGAACCCCTATTCTAGGTGATGAAACTTATGGAAATTCTACTATTAATAAAAAATTTTCTATAAAAAGACAACTTTTACATGCCTATTTTATAAAATTTTTTCACCCTATTACTCAGCAAATTCTCTCGCTAACAGCTCCTATTCCAGAAGACTTAAGAGAGGCTATTGAACTAGTAGATCCTCAAAGAGAAAAAAAATCTATCTAGCTTAGAATTCTCTCTTTTCGTTATCATAAAGTGTAAAGTAAGTTTTCTTTTTTCTTCCCTTACTTATTTTCTGCGTTTCATATGAGGATCGAACTATGAAAGAGTTTGTTGAATACATCGTGAAGAACCTTGTTGATCTCCCCCAAGAAGTTCAAATTAATGAAATTATGGGCCAAAGCTCCTTGATTATCGAGATAGCTGTAGCAAAATCAGATATCGGAAAAATTATTGGTAAAAAGGGTAAAACGATTAATGCGATTCGAGATTTACTCAAATCTGTAGCAAGTCGCAATCAAATCCGTATTACACTTGAAATCATTGAAGAAGAAGATAAATAAAGTTAGTTTGGGCTAGATCATTCAATCAGTCTGGGAAGGCAAGGGGAAACCATAGCCTTTCTAGAATTGATTGCACCTGCAGGAAATTTCAGAACTGCAATAGGCAAAGTGCTTTTATTGTTTATCTCTTTTTTAGTAATTAAAAAGAAGCTTTCAGCAAAAATTTGCTCGTATGCTTTAACTGTATCTCCATAAAAGCAAATAGAAAGGTCGCCTTTTATAAGAGCTGGACAAGAGCGAAAAGCATTTAAAAAGCTTTTTAAATGCTCTATTGATTGCTCCGTAAAAGGGATCCAAATCCACAATTCATCTAAATGACTATCCTTAATTTCATTTCCTAAAAATAGATTATCTGCTCCTGCGATTGTACTAATCATTTGCAAATGTAAATCTACTTCCGGATGATCAGACCAATAATCAAACAACATTTTATACCACTGCTCTTGTAAGGTAGCAACATGCTTAGAAAAAGAAGGATAATTACGAGAAAATATTTTTGTCTGACCTACTCGAGCACAGCCATTTTGTTCTTTCGTATCAACAAATATAGAAGACGGTTTGCCTTTAATGCAAAGTCTGACGTTTTTTTCTACGTTTTCTTCTTTAGCTTTATAGATTTTACAATAGATGGAATAGATATCACGGTTCTGTAAAATCCTCTTTGTTGCTAAAGACACAAAGTTCTCCTCTGTGTAAATATCATCAAAGATAATAACTTCTACCTCTTTTTTCAAGATAAGCGATTTTAGGCGATTAATGAGAGATGCAACGCATTCAATATCTCTTCGAGAAACTTTTGTTAATAAATCAGTGTCTTCAAAAATAGCATATAAAAAATGAAAGTATTCTATGATTTCTCGTTTAGGAGAAATAAAGTATTTATTATTTTGTTGGCAAGCATTTTCTTTTTGCAATAATCGTTGCAAAATCCTGCGATCACTAGCAGAGTGCAACGAGGAAACCTTTTCTTTTATTTGATTCTTGATTTGTTGTAGATCCATACCTCCAGCACCATACTTGTCATTGATAGCAAAGCTTAGCTCTGCACATAAAACATTACAAGATTGTGCATCTGCAATGACTGCTAAGGGTGCAGATAGGGTTTGCAGATTGCTTTTATGATGATCTATTACACTAATCACTTCAAAGTAAGCTGGAATCTTTGTTTCTTCTCGATTACAAAAGTCCCTTAAAGAAACCGTACCAAGAATATTCTTATGCAAATCACTGGCATAAATCACTCCTAGAGGAATCACTTTCCCATTCGAATCAGCCATTGTTACTGTCAAATAGGGATAATTATTCATTTTACTACGAATTTCTTCTACTTCTGCTCGATAATTCACATGCTGCGGAACATACCCAAACACATGAGTTTTAATATTTAGAGCAACATCTAGTCTTTCCACAAAAACGCGAATACTTTGAATAGAGCGATCTAGACTCTTAATCATCTTTTCCAAAACTAAAAAAATTCTGGGGCGATTTTCGATTAAAAATCCAGAAGCATCAAAAAGAGAGGATTTGTTTAAAGAAGCTATTAATTCCAAGAATTGAGAAAACTCAAATAAATTATGAGTCTTCATAGACTCTGCAAATTCTTGAAAAGAACAACTTAAACCTTTTTTTACACCAAGCACTTTGTGAAGATAAGCACGTGCGTGTTCCTTCTGCCCTTCTGTAAATTCTCGAGCAGGTTGACAATCTTCTATTTTTGTCATCAACACAGCATTAATGAATGCTGGTAAATCTTTTAAAGAAAGATCTTTTTTAGCAAAAAGAGAAATCAATTTCACATGCAGATCATTTTCAAACCAACGTAGGCAATTATTTAACAAAATAATGACCTGTCTTACTCCCTCTACATCATAATGGCGCCAATCTCCTAGATAGTATCCTTGCTCATCAACGAGCACAATTGCATGAGGGCGATGCTCATGATCAAATAGAGAAATGGACTCTGTTGTTAATTGTCTTGTTAAAGAGTTTTGAGTGACCAAATCAATCCCTGATAATGCAAGAGTGGTTCGATGCTTAGCTAAATGAACAAAAACTTTTTTCCCTAGCATTTGATCGAATAAGACATCAATCTCCACTTGAAAGCTAGGCGGCCCCCCTGGAACATTCCATATATGTAATCCATTTCCTACCCTTGCTGCAAATGCATCTACCCATCCCCAGAAAGAAGCAATTGCCGTATCTAGATCAGGCGAGCCATGTGCTGTTACAAAATGTGAACCTTCATATACCCTATCCATACCAATAGGAAAAAAAGATTGGTACTCTTCTCGTGGAATCCATTTACCTGCAATTTTCGCACGCATTATATAATTTTCATGCAGACTAATGCCAGAAAATTGGTTTAACCATAATTCAAAGTGAAAAAAGGCATAGTTATCTAAAAGGGCCAAAGCATTAATTGCTTCAATATAATCCAACACAGCAGGCAATAAAAAACAGGGAGCTTTTTCTTTACAAATGAGCTCGTAAAGAGTTAAATTGATCTGTTCACTTTTTTTACGATCATTAAGTTTTTTAAATTCCGCCAAGCGAAATTTTCTTAAAATAGTCGCTAATTGATCGAACTTTTTAGGAGAAGTTACAAAATCTCCCAGGTATTGCTGTTCTGATTTTTTAGATTTGGACCGAATCAGACTTTTGGAGTCAGATTTTTTTTTCATATATCGACATTAACCATTAAAAATCAAATGGGCTGAGCAGGATTCGAACCTGCGACCACCCGCTTAGAAGGCGGGTGCTCTATCCACTGAGCTATCAACCCAAAGTTTCTTGTAAAGATCTCTATGTTAGTTGATTTTAAAAGATTTGACAAGATGCAATATTAAAACCTTAAGTCTTTCTATAGAAAGAAAGGCTTACAAAAGCCACGGTCTAGTCTACCCGACTTATTTTTAAATTACAAGAGCTTTAAGGCAGCTCACATTCAATAGGATTAACTAATTCAATTTCTTCTATAAAATCTTGACTTGTTATCTGACTTTCAAAAATTTTTTCCTGTTTTTCAGTCAATTTACGATATTCTTCAAAAGAACGAATGATATAAGGACGTACAAAAATGACAATATTACGCTTTTCATCCGATTTAAGTGTTCTGCTAAACATGGCTCCAACTACAGGAAGCCCTCCTAAACAAGGCACCCCCGTTTTATGTTGTGATTTTGCATTCCGAATCATCCCGCTAACTATTAAAAAGTGTTGATCAGGCACATGAGCATGTGTTGACATATTCGTTTTTGTCGTTCTAATTCCATTTGCAGTATTTTGCATGTGTATAATATTCTGATCTAAACTTTCTGTAATTTCCTGGTGAATTTCTAATGAAATAACTTCATCCTCACCTAACCGAGGCGTGATACTTAAACTCACTCCTATATCTCGATATTCCACATTTGCTGTTAGTTGCTGGCTTTGACCAACCGTCTGGACAACAGAACCCGTAAAGGGAATATTGTCTCCTACAAAAATAGTAGAGTTTTTGTTATCTTGAGTAATGATTTTCTGATTGAGCACAATTGTGCTATTGCCATCTGTCTGCAAAGCAGACACCAAAGTACCCAAAGAGAGAAAGGATTTACCTTTATGCATGATGATATCACCAATAACGCCTAGATTAAACCCGGGATTTAAAGGAAGTTGCGCTAAGCCGCTTGGAGGATTAATAGGGCTAATACTTTGAACAGTGCTAGCAAAAGATCCTGCTGTTGAATGCACAGGAGAAAAATTACCTACTCCCACACCTAATCTGTTTTGATATTGAGCTCCTGTTGACCATTGCAAACCAAAATCCATACCTTTTTTTGTATCTGTTTCAATAACTAATACTTCAATAAATACTTGTCGTAAAGGAGTGTCTAAACTGTCTATTAATTTACGCAAGCTATAAAGGGTTTCAGGATCTCCAGAGCAGAGCAAAGAATTTGTCGCTTTAACCCATTGTAGAGATTGAATGGCATTAACTAATTTAAGTGGAGCATTTGATTGATTGCGCATATCTATAGCAATCTTTTTTAATGACTGCTCTAGCTCCATTCCCGAGTGATATTGCACTTTATACACAAAAAAATCATACTCTTCTTTTAAACCTGGTAACTGGGGGATGGAATTAAAGGCCGTTAGATTTGAAGTATTAAAAGAAACTTTATGATCACCATCTTTCTGCTCATCATATCGTTTAATTACATGATAATCAGATTCTTTTTTTACAAATAAGCCATGAAAGTGCAATAACTCGATCAATGCTTCCAATACTTGCTTAGAAGACATCGCTTTTCCCATGCAAAGAGAAATCGCAAATCCTAAATCACTATTACTGAAAATAAAGTTCTCTCCGGAGATTTTACTAACAAAGCGAATAAACTCAATAATAGGAATATCATTGAAATTGATAGAGTGATGTCCTTCGGTTTTCAAAAATGTTTCTTCTTTCTTTTCTTCAGAAAACAGATAAGAGCTGCTAAATAAGCACCCTATCAAACTATTGCAACACAGGAAATATAATAATTGTTTTATTTTTTTTGTCATAAAGCACGGTGTCAAGCTTAAATACTATATGAATATAGATCTTTTTAGAATAGAGAATTTCAAAGAAATCAGAAGAATTTTAATTTCTTTCTTTTAGGATAAATTAGTTAGATCCAAAAAATAGCAAAAGAACTACACTTTTTGTGAAAAAAAATTATCCATAAAACAAGGGACATTATGCTTATTGGTTTATCAGTACTTGGTGCAATGGGGAAAATGGGAAAAAGCATTCTTGCTTTAGCAGCAAATCAATCTATATACAAAGTAGTTATGGGCACATCAAGAAAGTATTCGGAAAAACCTACACTACAAAAAATAGCGAATATGGATATTAACATGACAAGCTGTGCTAAACTAGCCATTCATACTTCAGATATTACCATTGATGTCTCTTCTAAAGAGACTATTCTTTATCACTTAGAATATGCAAAGCAATCTCTTAAACCTATTGTCATAGGAACAACCGGACATAGCATAGAAATACAAAAAAAAATCGAAGACACAGCCCAATATATTCCTATATTCTACACTCCTAATTTCAGTCCAGGTATTTCTCTTTTATTACAATTAGTTGAATTTATAAAAGCGTCTGGTTTTTGTGAAAATTGTTGTATTGATATTATTGAAACCCATCATATACATAAAAAAGATTTGCCTAGTGGTACAGCAATTGCCCTTGCTAAAACTACAGGTAAAGAGATTGCAGAAGATGCAACAACAAAAAGCAAATCCTCCCAAGTTCGTATTCATGCTATACGCAGTGGTGAAGTGATAGGAGAACATCAAGTCATTTTCGAATATGGCAATGAACAAATAAAATTGACCCACCAAGCACATTCTCGCGACATATTTGCACAAGGAGCTCTTGCAGCAGCTGCTTTTTTAATCGATAAAAAACCGGGACTCTATTCTAGATTAAATACTAGCTTAACTTAAACAATGCTCTTTTTACCCAGATACTTAATAGTTTACATTCAATGTTCTGCAAAGCATTTTAAAGTTTTCCTTGGTTTCATCCATGCAGAGAATGAAACATGTCTAATAGATTAAAAAAACACAGCCCTTTCTTGGAAAGTGCTTTAAATCTCGTTAAAAAAGCAGTATTTTTAGATTTAGTTTGCTTATAAAATAATTTAAAACTAATAATTGTCATAGCAACCAAGAAGCTACAAGAGATTTCTTGTGCTTATTTTTGGTGGGATCTAAAGATTTTGATTTATCTTTTATATTTAGGAGAAAATGGCATGAAAAATTTAGTGAAATTATTTGGTTTAAGTATTGTTTTATCTATTGCGGGTTTAAATGCTTTTGAAAACCCCTTTGAAAAAACTTATGTTGATTCAGAAGATATTACTTTTGAAGACGGAACTATCTGTTTAGATTTAGGAAATGGCACTTTAAAACCAGTAACCTCTGTTTATTCTGATGAAAAAGGCGTATATGTTTTGAATCAAGATGACGAGTCACACCAAAGTGCAGAACCAGATGTTTTATGTATGCAAGATAATCAAGATGAGTTAGGTCAACCTATAGACCAAGAAATCCTTTATACACAAGATGCTCAAGAAGCATTAGACCAAACTATCAAAGAAGAAACTCTATGTGCACAAAATGCATATCGGGAACTCATGGCTGGCTATGAGTGCCCTAACTGTGGTCACATTAACCCACGTCACAGAAAAACCTGTACAGACTGTGACACAACTATCATTCATTAAAATTCAAAAATTCCAACTTTAATAATTAAATGCTGGGGCAATAAAAAATCTTATGAAGAGATCTCTTTATGCATTACAAATAAAGGCCCTATTTCTTTGGATTTTTCTAGCTGGATTAGCTTTTTGTTTTTTTCAAAAAAATCCTATATTTCTGAAAAAGAAAGATTCGTAATGGAGGCCCTGTTGCAAAGCATGATATTTGAACAGGGTTTTGGTTACACTTTATTCGGAGATAAAGCTGTCTCTTTAGCAGGATATTTTCTTAATTCCTCCTTTGAGACCCTTTTTTTTTAGCAAGCGAGGTTCCTTCTTTCCCATTATTGAAGCTTGGTTTTTGTTAGAAAAAATGTCCTTTGTCATCTCAAAGGGAATTATGCACTGCTTAAACAGGTAGACCTCAAAAAAAAACCCGTACTTTTCAGATAATTATCATAAATAAATCCAGTTTCTTACAAACAGTTGCTGAACATCTGGATCTATTCCGTGAGTTGGGACAAGTTTTTAGCTTTGATATCCAAAATTCACAAACCACTCCTCCTTTCAGCCCAAGACCTTCAAAAGGATTTTCCTCATTAGAAAAAGAATATCGTTATATTGAAGATCAATACAGTTTTTTCGATATATAAACCAGCCCACTTTCTCCTCTTAATCCTCCTTGTTTTATGATCATGAAAGACAATGGTGTGGAAATAAAGTTACTTGCAAAAAAAATATTTTATGTAATTAGCTTCCAAGTTGATTAAAACTCTTACTAATCGCATACTGTTCATGTATGAAAACAATTAAAATAAAGAATTTTTGCATTGGTAAAAATCAACCCTTAGCAATCATTTGCGGGCCTTGTGTAATTGAATCTGAAGATCACGCTCTCTTTTGCGCTGAACAACTGGTAAACATATTTAAAGGTTTTCCTGAACTTAATTTCATTTTTAAATCAAGCTATGACAAAGCAAATCGCTCTGCTCACAATTCTTTTCGAGGCCCTGGAATACAAAAGGGGTTAGAAATTTTAGCAAAAATCCAACAAATGTTCAATTTACCTGTTTTAACAGATATTCATTCTTCTAAAGAAGCCATTGAAGCTGCTAAGATTGTTGAGATTATTCAAATCCCTGCTTTTCTTTGCCGTCAAACCGATTTAATTGTAGCAGCTGCCCAAACAGGAGCTATTTTGAATGTCAAAAAGGGACAGTTTATGTCGCCTTGGGATATGCAGAACGTAATAAATAAAATTCTCATTTCTGGAAATGATCAGATTATTCTAACGGATCGAGGAACAAGCTTTGGATACAATAATCTTGTAAGCGATATGCGAGCTATTCCTATTATGCAAGAGATGGGTTTTCCTACCTGTTACGATGCTTCCCACTCTGTACAACTTCCAGGAGGAATGGGGAATGCTTCTGGTGGACAACGTCAGTTTATTCCTCCTCTTGCGCAAGCTGCTATTGCAGCAGGTGCTAATTGCTTATTTATTGAAGCACACCCTAATCCAATAGAAGCTAAAAGCGATAAAGAATCCGTCTTTTCTTTTGATATGCTACCCAAGCTTCTTAGTACGGTTTCTCAAATTTATGAAGTTGTACAAAGGTGTTGATCATGTTAAAGCAAGCAACCTTTATTGGATGTGTGCTAATTGCAATCATAACACTTGTGTGGGGCTCTTTTTTCTTGAGAATACGTCCTATAGATAAATCTAAGGTTCTTAACCTTTTAGAAAGAGAAATGCAATCTAAAACGGGTTTTTTATCTGTCAGTCAAAAGCGCCTAAAAGTTACAAAAGATATTTGGTTTTCCCAAGATGACAATAGTAGATTACATCATAGAATCAAAAGCAAGTCGTCTTTACTTGTATTAAAACCTCATGGAGAAAAATTAAAACTCATCGAAGAGTTAAATCAAATTCATTGCTTGATGCAAGAGCGCATTTATTATAATAATGAGCTCCCTATGCAACAAGTACGTTTATTAAAAGCTAGTTCTGGCGAATATCACTTTTCAGAAAAACAACTCCTATCTCAAGGGGTTAGCATCTCTATATATAAATTAAATACACACTCTCTTCCTCAAGAAATACTTTCAACCCTACCTATTTTTTCAGGAAATGCCGAGAATATATCCCTTACTACATCAGGCAAAACTCCTGAGTTTCAGGCAAAAGGATTTATGGCACACATATATCCTAAGGATTAAATATATGGTTTATTTAACAGCCTTATTTCTTCTTACAACTTCTCTTAATACCCAAGATTATGGTCTGGTTTCTTCTGAAAATGCTTCTTATGATGGGCAAGATCTTATTCTCTCCGGACATGTTGTCATTGATCACATTCTAGGAAAAATGCAAGCCAGAAAAGCCCTTTTAAAAAGACAGGAAAAAACCAATTTCCCATTTAACCAGATTGAGCTTGATCAAGAAGTTTTAATTCTACTAAAAGAGCACGGACGAATAACAGCAGATCGTGCTGAGTTTGACCTACAAAAATACCAAGGTGTTTTAAGCTCTAATCAAGAAAAAAATGTTACATATCAAGATATGATCTATGATAAAAGAGAAAAACTGATCCCTTTCACAATAGAAGGACGCAGTTTAGAACTTAAATTATTATCAAAAGAAGAAAAGAGTAGGGAATATCTAGTCGATTCAATTTGTGCCAAACAAAATGTAGCCATTTCTTACGCGAACGTTTTTTTTCTAACAGCCGTAAAAGCTACCTATAACCAGTTAGATCTAATCAATCAATGGAAAGGATGTATCTCAGCATATGGGCAAGATTCAAATAATAACTGCTGTTTGACTCATGAACAAGATATAGTACATGCAAGACAAATTGATATAAACCTTATAGATTCTTACCTGCAATTATTTTATGCTAAAGGGGTATTGCAAAGCTTTTTATTACCTAAATCGGAAAAGAGTGCTCTTTGTTTTTCTACAGATTCTCTTAACTGGAATGATTTAGAGAAAAAACTGCTATTTAAAGGTCCTACTCAAATTGAAGAACAAGATCTTGGCATAATACGTACGCAAGATGAACTAACCATAAAAAATTGCATAATTAATAATAAGGTGGTTTTTCAAACCTTAGATGCAAAAGGACATACACTTATGACTTATAAAGATCTACAAGGGCACAATCATAGGATAGAATCGCATGGAAGACTTTACATCGATCAAAATAAATTACAGGCGTGGATTGAAAGCCCTCAAGATCAAGATGGCAATATACAAAATCAGTTGCACTATGAAACAGAATCCCTTAATGTGTTTTCAGATAGTGCTCAATTAGATTATATCAATATAAATCAACATGTGAAACCCTCATCTATTGTCCTAAAAGAACATGTTCGTCTACTTTCTAAAGATCCTAATAAACCAGCCCAACTAGCAATTGCTGATAAAATGAGTTACTCTTTAGATACCCATTCCATTATCTTATCTGCTCATCCCGGAAAAAAGGTACTTTTTTGGGATGCTTTACAAGAATTGAAGATTAGCGCACCTGAGGTACATATAACCACCGATTGTTTGACACAAGAAAAAGTCATTAAAGGAATTGGCAGAGTGCAATTTGCCTTTAGCAAAGAAGAGCAAACCCAATTCAATCAATACTTTCCACAACTTGCATCTCATGAATAAATTACCCTCTTCTCTACAAATAAATATTTCTGGTATTTCCTTCAAAAAAGCCTCTGCTTCTATAAATCCTCCTATCCTATTTGAAGCAAAAAGTTTAAAAAAAAGCTATCGAAATAAAATTGTTATTCATGACATTAGTTTGCAAGTAGGTGTAGGAGAGGTAATTGGATTGTTAGGGCCTAATGGGGCTGGTAAAACCACCGCTTTTTATTTAATTACAGGCCTCATTAATCCTGATAGAGGGCAATTTTTTTTTAAAGGACAAGAAATTAGTCATCTTCCTATTCATCAGCGTGCTAAGATGGGCATGGGATATCTTTCACAAGAACCCTCTGTGTTTCGTCAACTCACAGTTGAAGAAAACCTACTCTGTATTTTGGAAACATTACCCATAAAAGCTCCAGAGAGAGCAAATCGTTTAAAACATTTATTAGAAGAGCTTCACCTAACTCCTTTAGCTAAAAAGAAAGCTTTAACTCTTTCTGGTGGGGAAAGAAGACGTTTAGAAATTACTAGAGCCCTAATTACTGAGCCTTGTTTCTTATTATTGGATGAACCTTTTGCTAACATCGATCCCATTGCAGTACATGATGTAAAGTTAATGATTCGACACCTTCAAAATAAAGGAATTAGTATATTGATTACAGATCATAACGCTCGCGAAATTTTTTCTATTGTAAATCGTAGCTATCTTATTCAAGAGGGCAGAGTATTGCTATCAGGAACAGTTGATGATTTATTAAAAAACAAGGAGGCACGAACAAACTATTTTGGAGAGCATTTTAAGCTATAGCAGTCTGCTTTTTTATATAATTAATATTTTATTAATGAGATTAATTTGTGGATTTTCTATAATTAGCTGGTTTTAACGTATTCTTAAATAGATTATAGGAGATTATATATGTCGCATGAACAAACACTTTCAATTATTAAGCCAGATGCCGTTGCAGATAATAAAATTGGAGAGATTTTTTCCTATTTTGAAAAAGCTGGATTAGAAATTGTAGGGATTAAAATGCAACGTCTTACTGTAGAACAAGCAAAAGCTTTTTATGCAGTCCATGCCCATCGACCCTTTTTCCAAGAATTGATTCAGTTTATGACAGAAGGCCCTATCGTAGCATTTGTAATAGAAGGTGAAAATGCTATTAATCGTACACGCGAGCTCATGGGAGCTACAAATCCTAAAGAAGCAACTCTTGGGACCATTCGAAAAGATTTTGGTGCTTCTATAGAACGCAATGCTATTCATGGTTCTGATACTCCAGAAAATGCAAAAACAGAGATTTCTTTCTTCTTTCAACCACAAGCAATTTTCATCCATTAATGGGTATATTAAAAGGGTTTTACTTAAAAAAACCCTTTACATGATTAATAATAGCGTCCACCTCTCTATAAAAACCTCATATGTAGATTTAGCAATTTCTGGAGAAGCTGCTTCAAGAAAACTAAGCTTTCTACCAGACGTATAATCTACATAGAGAGTAAACTGTGAGATAATTAATAGTTCTAGTTTTACATCAAATAAAGAAAGGCCTATTTTACCTTAAGCATTAGGAAACCTCCTAATTCGTAAAAGTTTTTTAACAAGCTATGGGATTTTCTTGTGTGTATCTTGATTGTTAATACCTAATAGGACAATAGCTCCTACTTGCTTAGAATTCACAAAAACCTATGTTTTTAAAACACATTGCACTACAAGGCGCATTATTGAATTCTTTTCTCTAATGCTTGTAGTTGGTGTAGAATATGAGGAGGCAGTTCTGAGCCAACTAAAGTAAAATAGCGGTGCATTTCTTTGATCTCTTGACGCCACTGTGTAACATGAATAGTAAAGAGTTGCTCTAGTTGCTCGGAGGTAAGAGGTAACCCAGAGATATCCAAAGAATCTTGTTTAGGAAGATTTCCAATAGCAGAAGTCTGAAAATTATCACTTTGATCCACTCTTTCAAAAATCCATTTTAATACACGAATATTATCTCCAAATCCTGGCCAAATATATTTACCTTTATCATCTTTTAGAAACCAATTTACATGGAAAATCTTAGGTAGAGTTACATTATTTTTTTCCATACTTAGCCAATGATTAAAGTAATCTGCCATATTATAACCACAAAAAGGGAGCATAGCAAAAGGGTCATGACGCAGCTTACCTATCTCTCCGCTAGCTGCTGCTGTCATTTCAGAAGACATACACGCTCCTAAAAAAACCCCGTGGGTCCAATCAAAAGCTTCATAGACCAAAGGCACGGTATTTGAACGCCTACCACCAAAAATAATTGCAGAGATAGGAACTCCTTCTGGATTTTCCCAGTTAGGATCGATCACAGGACATTGCTTGGCAGAGACAGTAAAGCGTGCATTGGGATGAGCCGCGAGATGCTTAGAATTAGGAGTCCAAGGGTTTCCTTGCCAATCTGTTAATTGAGAAGGAGGTTGTTCCGTCATTCCCTCCCACCATACATCTTTGTCTTCTGTCAACGCAACATTTGTAAAAATGGTATCATGTGTAAGGGTATTCATTGCGTTAGGATTAGACGTCAAAGAAGTTCCAGGCGCAACTCCAAAAAAACCCGCTTCTGGATTAATCGCATAGAGCTTTTGGTCTCTTATGTGTAACCAAGCAATATCATCTCCTACACATTCAATTTTCCAGTTGGGAAGAGTTGGTAATAGCATAGCTAAATTAGTTTTTCCACAAGCGCTGGGAAATGCAGCCGCAAAATACTTTTTTACTCCCTCTGGATTAGTAATGGCAAGGATTAACATATGCTCTGCTAACCAGCCTTCATCTCGGCCCATAACAGATGCAATACGTAAAGCAAAGCTTTTCTTACCTAAAAGCGCATTACCTCCATACCCGCTTCCAAAGGACCAAATGCTACGCTCTTCTGGAAAATGTACAATATACTTATCATTAGAACAAGGCCATGGTACATCTTGCACATTATCTAAAAGAGGCATACCTACCGAATGTAAACAAGGAACAAACTCTGTATTAGCTAATTTATCAAGAACCGCCCTACCTACTCTTGTCATGATATGCATATTACATGCTACATATTCTGAATCGGTTATTTGTATGCCAATTCGACTAAAATCAGAGTCTATTGGACCCATGCTAAAGGGGATAACATACATGATTCGTCCTTGCATAGAACCACGAAAACGATCTTTTAATAGCAGCTTCATTTGTTCAGGATCTTTCCAATGATTGGTTGGACCCGCATCTTTTTCATGCAGAGAACAGATAAAAGTAGATTCTTCAACACGAGAAACATCATTAACAGAAGAATGACACCAAAAGCTATTAGGACGTTTTTCAGGATTTAATGGAACAAAGAGCTTTTTTTCAACAAGAATCTGAGCAAGATTATGATATTCTTCTAAGCTACCATCACATATATAGATTTGTTTTGGCTGACAAAGTTCTTTAATCTCCTCAACCCAATGAACAAGTTTTTGGTTGCCTGTCCAATTTTGTATAAAATTAGACATGGCTTATATCCTGTTTTAATTCCTTCAAGTAACTGATCTACGCCTTTTAAATTTATCTAAATATTCTAATGCCTTTCCTGTTCCTAAACAAACAGCTAAAAGCGGGTTAGGAGCTACAATTACGGGAAGACCTGTTTCTTTAATTAAAGATTTATCAAACCCTTTAATTAAAGCTCCTCCTCCTGCTAACACCATACCCCTCTCAACTAAATCTGCAGATAATTCAGGCGGGCATTGCTCAAGAGTCAATTTTACACACTCAACGATTTGTTGAATAGGCTCCGCTAAGCATTCTCGAATTTCTACTGAATTAATTCTTTTTGTCACAGGAAGACCTGCTACTTGATCGCGGCCACGTACTTCCATTTCAAGCTCATGCTCTCCCAAAGGATAAGCAGATCCGATTGTGACTTTAATCTCTTCAGCTGTTCTAGGACCAATCATTAAATTGTAAGTACGACGCATATAATTGACGATACATTCATCAAATTCATCCCCTGCAATTCTTAAAGAAC
>JAUPVT010000032.1 GCA_030916885.1 Chlamydiota bacterium | reverse complement strand
GATGCGCAAGATTAGTTCGAAAAACATTATCTTTTTCTAAGAAAATAGCTAATCACATTGGTGTGATTAAAATGTTTATTTGCAATTATAATTTAAAATCACTACCTGTTTAGGACTACCAGAAATAGAGGATATCCAAAGATTCTTGTTGTACATTATATAGCTTCTTCTACAAAGGAAGCTTTAAATATACTTACTTCAAAAGTCAGTAACGCAAGCGGATATTATTTAATCTCTGCAAAAAGTGAAAAAGTATACGGCTTTGTTGACCAAGACAAACGCGTTTGGCATGCAGGAAATGGTTAGTGGATAGGTATTAATGAGATAAACTCTTATTCCTTAGGCATTGAGAATGTAACCTATGGATATACCTATGGTCCTCTTAAGCCTTGTAATCCTTTGCTTAAAAGAACCGGGATTCAAGGCATACACTTTAGGCATCGTTTAGAAGAGAATGTTTTTTTCTTTCTCACAAAAAATATGGCATCCTTTTCCACAAGAACAAATGAACACCATAGCTCTTTTATCTAAAGAAATCATTAATAATTAATCTATTGAACCTGAAAATATGATAGGCCATGCTGATCTTGTCCTAGGTCGGAAATTTGACCCAGGACCTCTTTTTCATTAGAAATTTCTCTCTTAAAAAGGCATTCGAATTTGGTATAACCCCCCCCATACAGATAGAATGCACTCAAACAAACCTCCAAGAATCAGCATTTCTTGCATGCAAAAGAATCTCAAAAATTGGGAATATAAAACACCTTAAAATGGCATTTTATATTAGGAAACAAAAAAACCTGTACAAGCATTCCAAAGGGAATTCAGGTCAGAAAAATATAAAGGTGTCATGGATTAAGAAAACATGGATATGCTTTTATGACAACATGATAATAAACTCGACCTATAGAAAAGAATTTTATGCCAAGATTATTTCCTTTGCGGTATGATTTTATAAGAATAAAAAAGAACTTTCTTTTTAGAAAAAAATTTCTTATCTAAAAAAATACATGTTATCTAAAAAAAACAGGTTCAGTTTGAAAATGCATAAAAAGAAAACTAACTGGATTCTTTATCTGGCAGCTTTTCTGGTTGTGTTATGGCCTTTAAGTCAAAAAATATACTTAAGCCATTATTTTACTAAAGTTATCCTTCATCCCCAAAAAACGGGGATTACCACCTTACATTTTTACGATGTAGAACGTAAGCGTCCTGTTGTTACAGAAATATGGTATCCTATTGATCCAGAAACCCCTTCTATTAATCCTTTAGGCATGTGGGTTCGTTGTGGAGAGGCTAGAGATGCTGTGTTAAGCAATCAGCAGGGAACCTATCCTTTGATTGTTCTTTCACATGGCCATGGTGGAGACCGTTTTAATATTGCATGGCTTGCTGAAGTATTAGCTGCTAATGGGTATATTGTAGCTTCTATGGATCACTACGGCAATACTTGGAATAATAAAATCCCAGAGTTCTATGTTAGAACTTGGGAAAGGCCTAAAGATGTCTCTTTTGTCATTGATCAAATTTTACATAATAGCTTATTTCAAGACCGTATTGATCAAAACCGTATTGGGTTTAGTGGATATTCATTAGGTGCAACCACAGGTTTATGGATAGCTGGAGCTTGCGTAAAGGAAATTGAGAAAAGTGCATTTCAACAAATTTGTAACCAACAACTAGGAGAAACCATTTCTCTGGATAAGTTAAAAGAAACGGATTTTAAGCAAGTATTCCAGTCTTTTCATGATCAACGCATCTCTGCTTTTTTCGTAATGGCTCCTGCTTTAGGATGGATGTTTACAGAACAAAGTTTAAAAAATATTCAACCTCCATTTTATATTGTAGCATCAGAGCAAGATGAAATTGCACCTACAGAACAGAATGCAAAATGGTTTGCCAAAATAATAAATCGCGTGTCACTTAAAATTCTTAAAGGAAATGCTAATCACTATACTTTTCTCAATCGAGCTACAAGTGTTGGGAGACGGTTTTTACACCCTAGACTCTATGAAGATCCTCAAGGAGTAGATCGTAAAAAAATCCAAGAAACCCTTGCTAAAGAAGCTGTTTTATTTTTTAATCAAATGCCTTCTCAGTAAAGCCAATGATAGTTCCATTTCTTCCTGTTATTTGATCTCGGCGATAGGAATAAAAATCTTCTGCATTGCAATATGTGCACATACGCGCAATCTCAATATGAGAAGATAACACTCCTACCTCCTCTAATTGATCTTTAGTAAGAGCCCATAAATCAAAATGAAATGGTGTTACTTGGTATTTCCAGAAAGCCTGTGGAAATACCCTCTTATATTCTTTAAACTCCGCGCGCTTTGGTCCAAGGCTTGGTGAAATGCAAACAAGTAAATCGGCAGGATTAGAACCAAAGGCTTTATGCATAACCCTTACTGTTTCACGATATGCATTACCTACGTTTCCTCGCCAACCGACATGTGTATTTGCTATTGCCTTTCGTAAAGGGTCATAAAAAATTGCAGCCTGACAGTCTGCGTGGGTAACTAATAACCCGGTCTCTAGCAAATCGGTTAATAGAATATCACAATTTCCTACATCTTGCTTAAGTCTTTGTATCCATTTAGCATGAACCCCATGCACTTGGTTACCCGTCACTATTTCCTTAAAATGAAACAGCTCTTGTACTTGCTTACGATGATAGATTACATGCTCTGCCAGATCTTTTGTGTTTGCCCCCAAATTAAACGATGTATAAGGCCTCTGGCTGATCCCTCCATGTCTTAAAAAAACTCCCGCTTTAAGATGAGGAATGCCTTGTAAAATCTCAAATTCTAACCACTCGATTTCACCTGATTTTTTACGTAACATATAAACCCTCTAAAACCAACTTATTCTATCAGCCTTTGCTTTTAACCCACATTGAGCAGTTAGCGTAAAAAAAACATTGTCAAATTACTGGAGTAGCTTGATGATCTAATTCATAGATTTTTCTTATAGAGTTTCCAAAATAACCAAGAATTCGCCTTCTGAGAGGGGTTATCCCTGAAATCACTACGTAGGGTGTCTTTTCAATGCATATTTTTACTAACTCGATTCCCTATAAAAGTTAAAAAATCCAAAGAAGAGTCGGGTTGACTGTTTCTTGGCGTATTTGATTGGAGGAGAGTCTCTTGAACTTCTTTTAAGTGCTTTATGAAGACATCTTTGGCCTATTGAATATATCAATAATGCTAACGTCATTACCATCAATAACCCCATAATTCTCTCCGTTTTTTTACAAAAAGTAATGAAGTAAACATCATATCCTAGAAACCAAACAAAAAAGGTTTCGGTTTAATCTAATCACTGGAATTTATAACCTGGAGCTAATGGATTTTGAAAAGAGTTTTTAATAGGAGCTCAAGGAGAGTTATGCAAATTAGTTCTTTTAGTTATGAGATATTTATAGAGAAACCACTTTTCATCTTATGCTTTTTTACTCTAGGCATAAGTTTAATAAGTTTATGGATTTGTAAGAAATGGCTTTGGGCATTTTTTTTATTCATTGCCTATTTTTTGGCTTTATATACACATATAGCAACAACTGCATCTTTAATTCCTATTATTCTATTAGGCACCTGCCAATACGCTTTGAAAAAAACCACTACTCCTTCAATTCGTTTCTTACTGTTTGGTACTGCTGTTTTTATTTCTATTTCTTTATTTATGCATTTCCTGCCAGGCTTTGCTAATTGGAAAGTTGTTTCCGATCTAATGATTAGCAAAAATTCTTATCCATTAACCTTATGGCTAAATTTTGATAAGCCTTTTATTGGCCTTTTTGTACTCGCTTACCTATTGCCTCTAATCGAATTTAGAGAAAACCTTTGGGAATTAATAAAAAAAGTTACACCGGTATTAATGCTTATGGTTTTTAGTTTAGCGGCTGTTTCTTATTATTTAAAAGCTATTACTTTTGACCCCAAAGTACCAGCTGTTTTCTTAATTTGGGTTATTCAAAACTTAGTTTTTGTCTCTATTCCAGAAGAAGCATTTTTTCGTGGGTTTTTTCAACAAGAACTAGATCAAGCATTTGGATTAAAACCAATGGGCACCAGCTGTAGTATTATCATTACTTCTATTTTATTTGCTCTTCTACACATTGGATGGTCACCTAACTTCTCTGCTATAGCTCTTACTTTTTGTACAAGCCTTTTCTATGGGGTGATTTATCGTTGGACTCAAGCGATTGAAGCCAGTATTTTCTGTCATTTTGGTTTCAATACAGTTCATTTTTTGTTCTTCAGTTATCCTTTTGCAATACAGCCTGGATTTTAAACCAGGCTACTTTGGATTTATTTATTCAACTTCATGTCTATTGCACAATTTTCGATATTCATTGGTTCTATCAAATGCTGAACAGCTTTATCAGGATCTAGCCCATTCTTTACTGCAGTAATGATAGAGTCTCTCTGTTCTTTTGCTAGATAAATAAATGCTTTACGATTTTCATCGTTTAATTTTGTAACAAACACTTTTTCATCAATAGATAGCTCAGGCACTTCCATTGCTTCTTTAATAAGAGGTGTCTCTCCACATAAAGGAGAATAAATGGCCATTACGCTAGCTGCTAAAACAAATAACATGTGTTTTTTCATAATAATCCTTTTGTTTTATTAATTATTATTCTTCCTCGGAAACGGGTATGGAATCAAACCTATCCTCACCTATTTCTAGATTATGAATCAACTTTCTTTGCTCTTGCATTTCCTGTTTTTTTAATCGATCTGCTTGGTACTCTTCTTGCGCGGCGATCCTTTGTTTTTCTGCTCTTTCAACTTCGTATTGTTTTTGCTTTTCTGCTTCTTGTTTTTTTGCTAGCTCTTGCATATGGATACTTTGGCCTTTAGCATCTAGTCTTGCAATAAGCATCTCTTTCTGAGAGGCAGCTTCAAGAGAAACGTAAGACGTCACTAAACTAGTTATTAAAATAAAAATTCCCTGCTTTTTCATGACAATCCTCATTTTTTGTTTTATTAATTCTTATCTTTAAATAAATAAAACCTATAGATTCAGTTATTTTTTGTCTATTATGAATTAGCTATAGAGGAATATTACAATCCTGTTTTATGCTGCAAAAAACAAGGCTTTCTTTAGCTTATGAATTACCGCTTCAAACCCACTTTGCGTAGAAGCTTATGCCTCTTATGGTGTAGTCATTTAATTCTTGATTTCTTTACGGGCATTTGGCCTATTTACAAAACCTTATTCCATATTGATTTGGCTAAAGCTGGACTTCTTGCAGGCATAAGCGGATTTATGGGAGAATCTCTGCAACTGGGTTTTGGATATATATCTGATCGAGGACACCGCAAGATAATTATGATGTTAGGTCTTGGGCTTGCTTCATCTATTCTATGGATGACATTTACAGACCATCTATTTTTTTCTTTTTGCCTATTGCTTTTGATGATGCTTGGCTCTTCTTCCTTTCACCCTGCTGCAGTTGGTTTTGCTAGCAAATTATCAGAGCATCATAAAGGCCGTTATATTCTTTTATTCTCTTCTTCAGGGGCAATTGGCCTTGCTATTTCTCAACTCACTTTTACAAAGGCAATTTCCTTCTTTAATGGCCATGCTTTAATTTTTTACATTCCTGTTCTAATTTTATTGATCCTCTTACTCTTTTATCCTTTAGATTCAAAAACAGAAACAACTCCTTTTTCTATTAAACAAGCTCTTCAGCTCTTTTTACAACATAAGCGACTATTACTGCCTTTATATTTGATCCAAATTGCTAATGTAACACTATCAGCAGCTTTTATCTTTTTACTTCCCGACCTTATGCAAACAAAAGAGTGTGATATTTGGCTATGTCAAGGAGGGGCACACCTTTGTTTTATCCTAGGCGGAGCTGTTTGCATGATTATTACGGGGTATTTGTGTGATAGATATAATTGCAAATACGTACTGCTAATCGTAATCATAAGTGCGCTACTTTTATTTTATAGCTTCTTAGTGCAATCTTCTATTTCTCCATGGAAAACCGTGGTGTTTCTCACTTGTTTGGGCGGAATGATCGGAACAATGAACCCTTTAGTTGTATCATGGGCAAATCAATGCTTATCTGAACATCCAAGTACTATTTCTGCTTTATTAATGGGCTCTGCTTGGTGTATTGCGAATTTAGGCCCTACTTGGGCGGGGTTGATTTCCAAAACGGTTTCTATTCAACCGATTATTTCTACATTATATATTATGAGTTCCTTGATGGTTGTTGCTTTCTTTCTAGTACTTATAACACCGCAAGGGTTTACAGTAAAAACAATAGTTGACTAGCTTTACCTATCTTACCTAGAATCTAAAAAAAAGGAACTTAGATCTAGATGGCTGAAAGACCTATTGAATGCAGTCACTGCAAAAAACCTATTGCTGTAACTTATAAAGAGATACTTGATACTTCAGTTACATGTAATGAGATGTGTGCTACTTGTCCTATTTTAGAACAAAAGCTACATGGCTATTCAAGCAAGACAGCTTCTCATGAAAGCCATGTAGAAACGGGAGTATGCTGTGGGAACTGTCGCACTACCTTAGAATCTATCAAAATGGGAAATCCTTTAGGATGCAGCGAATGTTATGCCGTTTTTGTAGATATCTTGGTTACAGAATTGACTTCCATGCGGAAAATTCCCTTACAACTGTTAAAGGCAGCTAAAAATCGGAAAAATCAAACCTTGCACTTAGGAAAATCTCCTAATAAATCAGCTAAAATCCCCTCTTCTAATCGCCTTGTTGCTTTAAACGAAGCATTAAATGACGCTTTGAAAAAAGAAAATTATGAACAAGCAGCTTGGCTTCGTGATCAAATTAATGATTTACTTGGGAAAAAAAACTCTGATGGAAAAATTTAGCTTACCAAATACTCTTCTTTCTCATACTCCTTGGGAAAATCAAACAAATGCAATCTGGCCTGCTACTTGTTTTTCTTTAAGTCGCAATTTAGCTAGCTATCATTTCCCTGCAAAAATGCTCGATGAAGAATTTGAGAGAGTCTATAATGTCTTATATAATAGCCTATGTTCCTATTTGCCTAAACCACTTGCATTAAAAAATACTCAACTCTCCGCTCTTGACAAGGAATTTTTATTTGAACATTTTTTATGTCTGGAAAATCTGGCTAATACCCATTCTCATCAGGGATTTGTGCTTGATGAGACCGGGTTATTTTTTGGGCAAATCAATAAGGAGGATCATTTACATATATGCTGTATTGATTACCAAGGAGAATGGGAAAAAATCTGGAATCGACTCAATCAAATAGAGACAGATTTAAGTAAAACACTTGATTTTTCTTTCTCCCATAAATTTGGATTTTTAACTTCTTATCCTCAATATTCAGGAACGGCTCTTAGAGTACATGCTTATTTACATTTACCAGCTATTATTCATTGCGGACAACTACAGGAAATACTAGCTAAAAGCCAACAAGAAAATATATATGCTATAGGCATGTCAGGTACATTAGAAGAGCTAATTGGCGATCTTATTATTTTAAGTAATGTTTACACATTAGGTATAAATGAAGAAACCATTCTTGACTCTTTACATAAGACCATTATGAATTTTATGGCTTTAGAAAAGACGCTGCGTACGCATTTAAAAGAAAAAGGCAATCCAGAAATTAAGGATCAAGTAGGTCGTGCTTATGGTCTTCTTTTACATTCTTATCAACTGCAGGAAAAAGAAGCGCTAAATGCTTTAAGCATAATTAAGCTTGGTTTAGAACTCAACTGGGTTAAAGGGGTTTCCGAAAAAACAATCAATGATCTATTATTTACATGTAGACGCGCCCATCTGGCTTATATTTGTAATACAGTCCTTTTGGACCCTCAAGAAAGCGCTAGAAAACGGGCAGAGTTCTTACACAAACAGTTGCAAGGAATAGCTTTAAACATTTAATCATGATTGTAGCAATTCTTCTCATGGCTGGATCTGGAACTAGATTCGGCAGCCAAATCCCAAAACAATTTCATCATTTATCTGGGAAAAAGATCTATCAACATACTTTAGATAAATTCTTAAACACTCAACTTTTTTCTCGTATTATCCTAGTTTGTGCACCTGAATATATCAAACAAATCCAAAAAGAGAATTCTTTCAATGACCAGATTGATATAGTTGCGGGAGGGCAAAGCCGCCAAGCATCTTCTTTAAAAGGATTGTTGGCTTGTCCTTCCCATACAGAAATTGTTGTAATTCACGATGCAGTCAGACCTTTTGTCAGCAAAAAAATCTTACAAAAAAATATCTCCCTTGCTCGTTTACATAAAGCTGTTGATACTTGTATTCCCTGTAGTGATACCCTAGTTCATACAATAGATCTAAAGCAAGTTCACGCAATTCCTCTTCGCAATCAATACTTACGAGGACAAACCCCACAGAGCTTTTCCTACGCTCTTATTTTAGAAGCCCATTTAAATACTACCAAAAAAAATAGTTCCGATGATTGCTCTCTTGTGCTAGCTCATAAGCATCAAGTTTTCCTTACAGAAGGAAACGAGTACAATATTAAAATTACAACAGAGTTAGATCTATTTTTAGCAGAGCAAATTTTTCGTCTACAGCATTCCGATACAGCGGCTACTCCAAAAACATTAAAAAATAAACTTTATATTATTACAGGAGGATCTGGAGGGATCGGTCAGGCAATTATTAAGAGTTTAGAAAAAGAAGGTGCAAAAGCAATCGATATATCTCGGTCTTCTAAAAGCTATCCTGCTAATTTATGTTGTCATAGGGATACAGAAAAAGTATTTGCAGTTATTTTTAAAAAGTTTGGCCCTGTAGATGGTTTAATTAATAGTATTGGATTTTTTATAAAAAAACCTTTTATACAACTTTCAGAAAAAGAAATTCAAGAAATTGTTACAGCCAATTTAACTAGTGTGCTTTTCTGTTGTAAATATGCCCACATAAAACCGCAAGGTCATATTCTCAACATAGCCTCTTCTAGTTATTCTCGCGGCAGAAAAGACTATACTATTTATGCCAGCTGTAAAGCTGCTATCGTTAACTTCACACAAGGACTTGCAGAAGAACACCCTCATCTTTACATCAATGCACTTGCTCCACAAAGAACGGCTACAGCCATGCGCCATCGAGAATTTCCTGATGAGGATCCATCCACTCTACTTTCTACAGAAGAAGTAGCACAAGCAATTCTTAACTGTCTTAAATCCTCTATTACAGGGAACCTGATCGAAGTAAAGTTTAAGCTGCGCCCCAAAGAACTTTAAGCTGATTCTCTCTTTCGCATCTATAACTGTAAAACTTATAACGTATAGTATGTGTTTTAGAATAGTTTTCATGATATTCCTCTACTTCATAAAAAGTGGCTTCTAGCAAAATTTGTACCAAAACCTGAGGAAATCGTTTTGACTGAACAAGCCCTTGCTTCGATCTCTTATAAGCCTATTTTCGACTTAAATTATGATAAAGAATAACAGGTCGAGATTGAGGTCCTCAATCACAGAATTGCCCATCGTCTCTTGTAGGATCAATCATTTTCCAATAGGCATCTAAAAGTTCTTCATAGCTAATTCTTTGCGGATTATAAACCACTTGCACAGCTTCTAGATGTTCTGTAGTCCCAGAAAAGACTTCTCTATACGTAGGGTCTAATTTATGTCCTCCTGTATACCCTACCGTTGTGGATACTACTCCATCAATTTGATTAAAATCATGTTACACACACCAAAAGCAACCTCCGACAAAAGTTGCTACTTCAAGCTTCTTATCCGTTGTTTGTCCACAAGCAGGGAGTAAATAACAGAAAATAGCATAAGTCAAAATTTTCCAAATTCAGTGTATTTCTTTTTTTAGCGTACATCACTCTATTGTAGATTCCTTAAGGCTAAAGTATGACTTTTTTTTAAAAATATAATATTTTTTATAGACTATTTTACTTAATGCATAAATGCATCAAAAAAAGAATGTCTATTCACATTATTCCAGATAATTTTGATGATAATCCTCTGCTATATAAAAAATGACTCCTGGCAAAATTTGTACTAATACCTGTGGGAATTGTTTTGATTGAATAAGCGATTGCTTTGATCTTTTAGCAGTCTCTTTTTGATGTGAATTATGATAAAAAATAACAGGTCGATATTGAGGTCCTAAATCACAGAATTGCCCATCGTCTCTTGTAGGATCAATCATTTTCCAATAGGCATCTAAAAGTTCTTCATAGCTAATTCTTTGCGGATTATAAACCACTTGCACAGCTTCTAGATGTCCTGTAGTCCCAGCAAAGACTTCTCCATACGTAGGGTCTAATTTATGCCCTCCTGTATACCCTACCTTTGTGGATACTACTCCATCAATCTGATTAAAATTACGCTGTATATTCCAAAAACATCCTCCAGCAAAGGTTGCTATTTCGAGATTTTCATCCATTAATTCCTGCCCATGAACAGGAAATAAACAAGAAAAAAAAGCAAAAATTAAAACTTTTCTGATCCAATGTACTTTCTTTTTTAACATAACAACCTCTTGTATATTTTTCGGATCATCTTATTCATTTAATTTTTTAAAAAATACATAAAATTTTATGCATGGAAAAAATGTTGATTGATTCTTTGATGTTGCTCTAAAATATTTTATATTGCTACAGTGTAAGGGAAAATTCGTTTTTCTAAAAAAACAAACTCTTTTATGAAAGCTCAAAAATGTTTCTTGGTTTTTCTTCTATCAGTTCTATGGCAACTAGGTTATGCTCAAAATTCCCGTGATTTTCATTCAATTCAAGAAGTCCTTGATTTTGAAACAGCACAAATTACCGAGCTTGGCTCCGCTGATTCTTATATTAATCGCGCAGAGAGTTATCTGTTATGCCAAGATTATGATCTTGCATTAAGTGATTTAGAAGTCGGTTATCAACTTTTACAAGAAGATGATCCCACTCTGCACTTTCGTTCTCTTTTCGGATTGGCTGTTGCTTATGCCAATATCAATCAATTAGAGAAATTTAATGCAGTTGTAAATTCCATAGAAGCGTTCTTAGACGCTCATAAATGCACTGGGTGCTCAGAAAAGCAGCCTTCAGTAAAGCTTTGTTCTTATGTAAAACTTCTAGTTTCCGATAATCCCGAACCAGAACGCATCTCTGTAGAAGCCTGTATAGAAAAAGCAAATAATACAGCTAGATATGCCAGAATTCTTATTGATAAATCGCATCCTGCTGCTCGATTTGTCTTGAATGCACTAGTAAATCGACTAACGAATAAGGCAATCAAGTGCTGTATTGCAGGAGGACTATGGAGAGGATGCATTCAACCTCTTGCCACTAAATGGCACCAATGGAATGAAAAGTGGAAAATATTCGATAGACTTCCTACCCTTCATAGATCTAAATAGGGCATCTTTTCTTTAATAAACATTTGTTGCTAAACCTTCGAATTGCAGATAAATTAAGTCGTTTCTATAAGTATTCATTCTCTATAGTGATTATCTAAGTTTTAATTTTATGGTTAAAGGATGTATTATGCTCCAAAATTATTGAAGCCATAACTGTTGTTCACATAACATAAGAAAAGGTTTTTATCCATATAGGGAAATAAAATTATTCCAGAAGGCACTAAAGAACGCATACTTAGATCTTTGCTACAAAGAGTTTCTTTAGAAGGAATTTGTTCGCATATTCAATAGAAGAAAATTTACATACAGGCATTATTACTGAAAATCATGAAATTGAAAGATTTAATTGTATGATCAGGTAAAGATGCAGAAGACTAGTTTGAAAAAGATTATCTTTTCTAAGAAAATAGCTAATCCTATTTTTTATTATTAACTTACCTTACGCACTCTCTATGGAAAACTGTTATTTTTATGATAGACCCTTTTTCTCTATCATGCGTGTAAGGTGAGTTATCTAGTAAGATTTCTCTGATTGACTCTATAACGCAATACTATACGATAAGGATCAAAATACATTAGCTCTCTTTGGG
>JAUPVT010000031.1 GCA_030916885.1 Chlamydiota bacterium | reverse complement strand
GTTATATTGAAAGATTTAACTGTACGATCAGGCAAAGATGCGCAAGATTAGTTCGAAAAACATTATCTTTTTCTAAGAAAATAGCTAATCACATTGGTGTGATTAAAATGTTTATTTGCAAATATAATTTAAAATCACTACCTGTTTAGGACTACCAAATTTTGAGTATAAAGAAACTAAAGTTGGTTTCTGGAAAATCAAATTCTGAGGATCAAGCACTTTTTAGAAAGAGCTCAAAACCTTAGAAATAGATCTTTGCGAATCAAATGCGCAATCTACCATTAGTTTATTTCACAAATTAGAAGAGCAATATGCCTATGCAAAACGTATTGTAGTGATATGCAATAAGGCAAGTTATTATAGATCAATACTAGTTTTTTGAGTATCTCAATAATAGAAATTAATTTCTTATCTCCTTATTCTACAAACCTTAAGCTGATTGAGCGACTTTGACAATTCATGAATCGCAAAAGTTCAAAATAATTAATATTACGAAAAATTCGTAGAACCTAAGAAGGTAACTCTCATTTTTTTTAAAAATATTTATAACTATTAAGAGAAGTTAAAGAGTCTTCTCTCTAAAAAAATTGCATATTATAAATCCTTAATTCTAAATCCATCGAGTATATAAGAGATGAGCGTAGTTGATTTTTGCAAACTCCTACAGTAAATGAAGTAAACATGGGTTTGAATTGGCGATTCTAGTCTTTAGTTTTTTTCTTAAAAAATACTTCAACACAACACGGCCCTATTTAAAGACCTTTTTACGTCTAAGCGCAAATGACGTATAAGCAGATCATTAGCTGGAAAAAGATCTATTTAAAGTTGCTTTTTAATCTCTAAAAAACTAATCTTTGTTCTGTTTATGGATACTGGGGTGTCGCCAAGCGGTAAGGCAGCGGTTTTTGGTACCGCCATTCGGAGGTTCGAATCCTTCCACCCCAATTAATTTAACTTAAAACAATGTCCATGTCTTCTAGCAATTCTTTTATGTTATTTGCAGGAACTTCTTATAGAGAGCTTGCAAAAGAAATTGCAAAAAACTTGGAAATTGAATTAGGGAAACCTCTTATTGAGACTTTTCCAGATGGTGAGATAGGCATCTCTATTTTAGAGAGTGTCCGTGGTAAGGATGTGTTCGTTGTGCAGTCAATGGCACCCCATCCAAATTCCTATCTCATGGAACTGTTGATTTTTGTTGATGCATTAAAGCGCTCGTCCGTTCGTTCAATTATTGCCGTGATTGCTTATTTTGGGTATGCGCGTCAAGATCGAAGAGGAATGGGAAGAGAACTGAAAAATTAAATATTGATTTTGCGATCATTAAAAAACGACGTGTAAATGCAAATGAAGTAGAATCTGCTTTAGTTGGGGGATGTCTATCAGAAGCGTGTTTTACTCGTAGATGATATGTGCTCAACCGGAAGAACTCTACAAAAAAGCAGCTGTAGTTTGTAAAAGAGCTGGAGCTAGCGCAGTCTTTGCAGCTGTTACACATGGGTTATTTATAGGAAATTTTGAAAATAGTGGGATTGAAAAGATGATTATGATCAATACAATACCAACTCCTAATTGCAGTCAGGAGGTTGTCTCTGTAGCACCTTTATTTGCAGAGGCAATAAGGTCAATTGTTAATGCTAAATCTATCTCCTCACTTTTTACCCGGTTTTAATTTTATCTTAAGGAAAATACCTTAGAAATTTGGAGTAATTTATTATGAAACTTGTAGTGAAACCTCGTTTTAGCCAGAAAAAAAGCGAAGTAAAGCAGATTCGGTCTGTAGGGGATATTCCTGCTGTTATCTATTCTTTAAAGAAAGAGCCTGCGAGTCTAATCGTTAACGGTCAAGAATTTGATGGAGTATTAAGACAAATGCAGCCAGGACATTTGCCGATCACTGTTTTTACCTTAAGTGACGGGGTAAAGGAGTACCAGGCTATTATTAAAGAAATTCAATATCATGTAATTACCTATAAGGTTTCGCATATTGATTTTGAAGAGTTAATAGATGGTGTGAATGTACATGTAAAAGTGCCTGTTAACTGTATAGGAACAATGGAGTGTGTTGGGGTTAAATTGGGTGGAGTTGTGCGCCAGGTAATGCGTCATGTGAAAGTGAAATGCCAGCCAAAGCATATTCCTACACAATTCGATGTAGATGTAAAAAACGCGAATATTGGAAATTCCTTACGTGTGAGCGATTTACAAGGAATAACAAGTGATGTAACTGTTCTAGCAAAAGATCATGATGTTGTAGCTGTTATTGCAAAACGTTAATTTAAAAGAGTTTTAACATTGAGAGAAACAGAAAAACATTTACTTGTTGGACTGGGAAATCCTGGTGAAAAGTATAAGAATACAAGACACAACGTAGGGTTTGAAGCGATTGATTTTTTTGCTAATCAGCACAGCCTTGTTTTTTGTGACTCAGTGCGATTTCGTGGATCTTTAGCTCAAGGTTGCATACAAGACAAGCAGGTCATTTTATTAAAACCTATGACCTTTATGAACGTAAGCGGTGTGTCGATAAAGAGCTGTATAGAATACTTTTCTATTGCACAAGAGAAGTTATTGATTGTTTGTGATGATATCAATATTTCTTTAGGAAAGATGAGAATGCGAATGAAAGGATCTTCTGGGGGGCATAACGGGTTAAAAAGCGTATCTTTAAGTTTAGATACTGAAGAATTCACTAGGTTGAGAATTGGTGTGGATTTTCCGCCAATAGAACAAGATTTATCAGGTTATGTATTGGGAAACTTCACTAAAGAACAACAAAAAATACTAGAAGAGCTTCTCCCTTTTACTAGCTTGGTCTTAAAAGAATGGGTTGTGAAAGGAATAGCTCCAAGTATGCAATTGGCCCATAGTTATCCAGATTGCGAAGATGAATAAATAATTTAAGTTTAAACTTAAGGAGAAAAAAATGGCTAAGCAAAAAAGCCAGCTCTATGAAGGAATATACGTTTTAAGCGCTACGCTAAGCGATGAAGCTAGACAAAAAGCGCTTGAGAAAATTACAAACGGTATTTTAGAGCGAGGTGGGGTGGAACATAAAATTTTTGATCAAGGGCGTAAAAAACTAGCTTATGAAATCAATAAGCGACGCGAAGGGTATTATTACATCATTTATTTTACGATCGATACTTGCTATTTCAAAGAAATTTGGAGAGAGTATCATTTAAATGAAGATCTTATACGTTTCATGACACTTAGAGCGGATACTGTTCCTGAGAAAATAGAATTTAGTTATGAAGAAAAACAAACGGTTGAAAAGCCTTTTGCAAAAAAGAGCAAGCAATGTCCTTTTAAATCAGCTGGAGTGCGCCATATTGATTATAAAGATGTTGAAACACTAGTTCGTTTTATTACAGAGCGCGGTAAGATCATTCCAAGAAGAATTACTGGTGTATCTGCCTATTACCAACGTAAATTAGCTCAAGCGATCAAACAATCAAGACATGTGGCTTTTTTACCATTTGTCGCACAAGATTAAGGAAGATATATGCGTAACCAACGGCAACGTAGTCAATTACTACTTTTAAAAGATGTCCATCAGCTTGGACGTAGCGGAGATATTGTGCATGTAAAGCCTGGCTATGCATGGAACTATCTGATCCCTACAGGTAAAGCGGTTTTTCCTGACAAGCGTACATTGCGTAATCAAGCAAACCTTAAAGAACAAAGAGAACGGCAGGCAAAATTAGATCGTGAAGAATCTGAATCAATTGCTAAAAAGTTAGAGGGGATGTCTCTAGAAGTTTTTGTGAAAGTAGATCCTGATGGTCATATGTATGGATCTGTAAAACCACAAGACATTGTGCTTTTACTCCAAGAAAATCACCAGATTTTACTAGATCGTCGTAATATTTTAACTTCGACTATTAAAGAGTTAGGAACATATAAAATTTCTCTTTCTCTCAAGGAAAATGTGCCCGCACAATTTACTTTGCATGTGATTAAAGAGGTCTAAAGTCTCTTGAGCTTAGAAAATTTTAAGGGGAAAGATCAAGCTCTTACGCTGCTTTCCCCTGCTAAAGTTAATCTATTTTTTCGCATACATCATCAGAGACAAGATAAGTATTATCAAGTCTCCTCTCTTTATCAAGCAATCAACTTATCAGATACCCTTTCTATTTGTTTGGCTCATGAAGACTGTTTTCATTGCAATTTGGATCACCTCTGTGATCTACAAGAAAATTTCATTTGGAAAGCTATATTTTTGTTTCGTCAAAAAACAGGCTGGAATCAAAAGTTGTCTATTTACTTGCAAAAGAATATTCCTTTGCAAGCGGGTCTAGGAGGAGGAAGCAGTAACGCAGCAACGATGCTGTGGGCTCTTAATCTGCTGTCTGATTACCATTTTAAGGAAAGTCTATTAGCTCTTTGGGCGGCTGAGTTAGGTTCTGATATGGCTTTTTTCTTTTCTGAAGGAACAGCTTATTGCCAAGGAAAAGGGGAGATTATACAGAATATAGCCAACCTACCAACTACTCATTTTTGGTTAGCAGTACCTCAATTTGGTTTATCTACTTCTCTAGTCTATCAAACATGTGATGTAAAGAACTTGCCTCATTGGGATAGTTCTCAAGCTTTATCTGATGTAATCCAAGGTACACTTATTTTAAAAAATGATTTAGAGCTGGCAGCTTTTCATCTAAAACCTGAACTGCAGATTATTAAACATCAGCTTTTAGAAATGGGGTTTACACAAGTATCTATGACAGGAAGTGGCACAGCCTTTATCTGCTTTGGATCTTTAGAGAAACCAGAATCATCAGGAATCGTTTTTTATCCTGTGCATTTTTTACAAAGAAAGCTAGGCTATTGGTATGAATAACGATCAGTTTATTGTAATTACAGGAGCTGCAGGATTAATAGGTTCTTGCTGTGTTCGCTATTTAAATGATCTAGGGTTTACCAAACTAATTTTAGTAGATGATATTAAAAAAACAAATAAATGGAAAAATCTCTTAAACAAGAAATATGTCGCTTTTATCTCTAAGTATCAGTTATTTGATTGGTTGAAAGGTAGAGAAAAAGAGATAGAGGCTTTTATTCATTTAGGAGCTTGTTCTGATACTTTAGAACAAAATGAAGAGTACTTAATGCAAAATAATCTGCATTATTCCATTCGTTTAGCTGAATATGCCCTTAGGGCAGAACATCGATTTATTTATGCTTCTTCCGCTGCTACATATGGGGATGGATCTCAAGGTTTTATTGATGATCACGCTAGGCTCGAGTATTTAAAACCCTTGAATTCATACGGCTTTTCTAAGTACGCTTTTGATTTATGGCTGAAACAGCAAGGGGTTTTGGATCAAGTTGTAGGCTTAAAATATTTTAATGTTTTCGGGCCTAATGAAAATCATAAAGGACGTATGGCTTCCATGATTTATAAAATGACATTGCTTGTGCAAAAGGAAAAACTGATTCGTTTATTTGCTTCTTCAGACCCAGATCAATTTGCTGATGGAGAGCAGTCTCGCGACTTTATTTATGTAAAAGATGCCTGTGAGATGACCTGTGAGTTCTTAAAAAATTCCATAGGTGGTATTTTTAATATAGGGTCAGGAGCTACTACTACATGGCGCTCTTTAGCTCTAGCTATTTTTAAAACATTGAAAACACCACTTAATATTACATTTATAAAAATGCCTAAAGAACTTGCTATTCAATATCAAAATTATACCTGTGCAGATATGCAAAAATATATAAAAAATGTGAATCAACCTAAACTGTATTCTATAGAAGATGCAGTAGAAGACTATGTACAAAATTATTTAATTGTAGATAAACGATGGTAAAACTCAGTGGTATGCTTAGTCAGTTTGATCCCGTACATGTTTTAGTCATTGGTGACTTTTTATTAGATACTTATACAACAGGTAAAATCAAAAGAATGTCCCCAGAGGCACCAGTTCCTATCTTACATGTAGAGAAAGAAGAAAACCGTCCAGGAGGAGCGGGAAATGTTGTGTTAAACCTTGTTTCACTAGGAGCACAAGTTACTGCTATAGGAAGAATAGGATATGATTTTGCAGGAAAGTGGTTATATGATTTTTTGGAAGAAGAAGGGGTTAATGTCCAAGCACTGTTATCTCAAAAAGGATACAAGACCCCTGTTAAGAATCGATTAATTGCAGATTCGCAGCAAATTTTGCGATTAGATCATGAAGAAGCCACTTCTTTATTACAAAACCTAGAAAAAGAGCTCATTCAACAATTACCAGCTCTTTTGGAAACGATACAAATAGTTGCGATTTCTGATTATGGTAAAGGATTTTTATCATCCGCTTTATTAAAAGCTGTGATTCAGTTAGCTAAAAAGAGCTCTATTCCTGTTATTGTTGATCCTAAAGGAGAGGATTTTAGCAAATATAATGGAGCTACGGTGCTCAAACCTAATCTACCTGAAGCAATTGCTGCAGCAAAACTTTTAAAAACAAGTTCTTTAGATCAAGTGGCTCAAGTTATTTTTAACCAATGTTGCGTAGAAATACTTTTAATTACACGCTCAGAAGAAGGAATGTCTTTGTTTAAGCGGTCAGGGTATACATGTGATTTTTCTGTGCCTTCTAAAGAAGTAAAAGATGTAACAGGTGCAGGAGATACAGTTCTTGCCATGATGAGCATTGCATTGGCCAATCAGATGGATATAAATCACACAGTCCAACTCTCTAATATTGCTGCAGGGATTGCTATTGAAAAACTAGGTTGTGCACGAGTAACTCTTTCTCATATAGCTCAAAGGCTATTAGAAATGGATGTCGAGAATAAAATCTTTGAGGAACAGCATCTTTTTGCTTTGCAACAATCTTTAAAAGATGTCAAGTATACCGTACTTGGAGTAGATAGTCAAAAGGGAATGACAACAGCTTTATTTTCTACTTTTCGAAAACTGTGTTCAAAAAAACTTAAATCAAAACTCGTTGTTTATATCTGTGATACAAACCCAAACCAAGAGTTTGTCCTATTGCTATCTTCTTTATCCGAAGTGGATTTTATTGTACTTAAAAGTGAGAGTTTAAAAAATTTGTGTAAAATTATCCACCCTGAACATGTGTTTGTAATGGATGAGTCAGAGTTAATTCCGTTAACACATCCAATGGAATTGTTTATGTTGTAAGAGCATAAGTATTTTTTCTTTGGTAAATTAAAAACGTTCATGTCAGAAAATTTCTTCTTTTGTATATACTTATCTTTTACGACATCTTAAGTCTTAGTTTGGGAATTTTTTATGAATAATTGTGCGTTAATCTGTTTTGTTTTATCTGTAATAACCAGCTCTTATGCTGACGATGTAAAGCCAAAAGTATCTATTTGTCAAGAATCTACGCAACAGTTTACTAAGCAGGTCATTCAAGAAAAAATAGAAAAAACAAGAGCTTTAGTTGATAAAATTGTGCATAATGATGAAATTGTTATGACGCAATTTGACCTATTAACAGAAGAGCTTATTATTGCTTATTGTCGAGAAAAAGGAGTTACTTTAAATGAAGTAGAAGAGATCTTACAAGCCATGCAATTTTCTGCGGAAAAACACCGTTTTCAAACACGTAAAAATGATCGTAAAACTCCTTATGTGTCTCATTGTTTTGAGGTTGCCTATAAAGTAATGAGGGTGGGAGAAGTAAGGGACTTAACAAGTATTTTAGCCAGTCTATTGCATGATACTTTGAAAGATACCCAAACAACAGTAGAAGAAATCGAAAAAAAATTTGGGATGCAAGTTGCTGAAGTAGTAAATGAGCTGACAGGGGACAGAAAAATATCCTTGCAAGAGAAAAAACGACAAGAAACAATTAATGCGTCAAATCGATCAAAACCTGCAGCAATAGTTCAATTAGCTGATACTCTTTGCAATACATTAGAACTTTTAAATCACCCTCCTAAAGGTTGGAGCCAAAAATATATAGATCAATACTTTCAATGGGCACAGACAGTTGTAGATCGTCTTCCATCTGTTAACCCTAAACTAAAAGAGGCAGTGCTTCTTACCTTAAATCAGTATTGGGAAAGGCAAGAGGCTTCGTCAAAATAAAATGCAATAGGCTTTTTTTATGCTGTTCTTTACAGTATACAAATCAAGATTGAACCTGACAGATACTTGTTTTAAAGTAACGTTTAACAATATTTGTCAGATTTCTCGTTATGGTCATTTATCTCCTGATTGTATAGCATCTCATTATTTTTTTCGATCGCTAAATATTTGCTACTTTTAAACATTTTTAATGATGTTTTACCATAACAATATTTCCCGGAATGGGGTCTATTGTTATTGTAATAGCTAAGCTAATCATCTATATCCTTTTTCATCGTTTGAGGGGAGTAAGCTTTTTTTCTAGAATGACCAATAGGCGATTGACAAAAGTGAATTTGCAATGCATTTGCTAATAGTAATTACCATGACTTTCGTTTATTTAAAGAGCCTAAAGCTAAAAATCTACCCAAATACTAAGATAATTACAGATACAGGATATCAAGGACTTCAAAAGACCCATTCAAATACAAGTATGCCTATATCAAACGGAATGCTTAAGCTTTTTAAAATCATAACAGATCGGTAATTAGGAGCTTTGGAATTGAGATTATGCAAGAGCTCTATTGTTTAATTACGTAAAATACATGCCCGTGCGTTTTAGTCAATTCGAGTTATTAATCTAGAGAATTTTAACTAATTTTTTTTTGATAGGTAGAAAAAATAGTGCTGAGAGCATGGGTCTTGTCTGCAATTTTATTATTTTAAGAGGATAATTTCTCTTTTCTCAAGAGAAGCCATTATAGCTTATCAACCTTTCTATTCTTGCTTCTAGAGGAGGGTGAGTGGAAAACCAGTGGGTAATGCTACGTTTTTCAGGGGTTGAGATTTTAAATGCTTGAAAAGCTGCAACGGCTGTTTGAGGATCTTGAGCCTGTACATTTTTTTGTAGTGCTCTCAAAGCAGCTATCATGTTTTCTTTGCCTGCTAAAAAAGCTCCACCGCGATCTGCTCTAAATTCCCTAAAACGAGAAAAAGCACAGATAATTAAAGATCCTAAAACCATAAAAATCACCTCAAATAAAAAAACGAAAATGGCATAGCTGATATAAGATCCTCCATAAGAACTGTTTCTGCTTCTCCCAAGTCCTGAACAGACATAGGCAAGCACTCTAGCTAAGAACATAACAAAAGCATTAATAACACCTTGTAACAAGGTCATTGTGACCATATCCCCATTTTGAATATGAGCCATTTCATGTGCAATAACTCCTTCTAGTTCTTTTTCGGACATGCGATTTAGTAAACCAGTTGAAACAGCAATTAAGCTACGTTTTTTGGTAGGGCCTGTAGCAAAAGCATTTAATTCAGGGGAACTATATATCCCTACTTGAGGAAAATCTGATAAATTTGCATCTCTAGAAAATTTATGCACAATTGTTAGTAATCTCTGTAAATTGGGATCTTTCGTATTGGAATCAATCAGCTGTATTTTCATCATCCATAAAGCGATTTTACGAGAAAGTAAAAGAGAAATAAAAGCCCCTCCCATACCCCATACAAAACAGAAGGTCATTAGGGAATAGAGATTTAAACCATAGGATTGTAAATAAGGTTTTATATTAAAAACGCTTAGAAAAAAAGAAAGAGTAATAACAACTAGAAAATTTACCAGCAAAAATAAAAAAACTCTTTTAGCAATAGCCATTTTTTTCTCCTTATAGTCTCGTCTATTATCTACTTTTTAATGTTGTTATGTCAATAACCTATGTGATATTTTCAGCTTAAAATGAGATTAAAAAATATAAATATTTTAAACATTTTTTTTAATTTATAGGTTTTTTAAATAACGCTGGACTTCCTTTGATTTTTCTTTACATATTAATTACTGTTAAAGCATCTAGTTTCCACGTAAATGCATAACTCTAATGTGGAGTTGTGGTTTTTTCAATATAGATTTCACAACCTTGAGAATTATAGATGGTCATTGATCTAAATAGTTTTTATATTCCAGAAGAAAAAGAAAAAGAAAACGATGGATTGTTTATTATGATAACTTGTGCTGCGCCATCTGAAGATGGTAAAATGCAAGTGGAAATGACGTATGAAGGAGATCCTTTTGTTCTTTTATACATTTTAAAAAAAGCTCAAGAGCAATTTGAACAAAATGATGATATATCTTAGTGTTTTTAAACTTTTCTAATTATAAGGATAATGACTCATGCAAACACTTGATTTTAAAGATTGGTATAAAAATCACCAAGAGAGAATTTTGAGTGATTTTTTTACATTTTTACGCTTTCCAAGTATTAGCACGAATAAGAAATATGAACAGGATATTAGAAAAACAGCAAGCTGGCTTAGTGAGTATATGAAGGAAATAGGTCTAGAGGCAGATATATGGGAGACCTCTCATTTTCCTGTTGTATTTGGTTCTTATTTAAAAGCAGGTCCTAATAGACCTACATTGCTTATCTATCATCATTATGATGTACAACCAACTGACCCTCTTGACTTATGGGAAAATGATCCTTTTGAACCAGTTATTAAAAAAAACTGCGTGTATGCGCGCGGTGCTTCAGATAATAAAGGTCAATGCTTTTATTCTTTAACCGCTTTAAAAGCTTATTTGGAGTTAAGTGATCGGATTGAACTAAATATTAAAATAGTAATTGAGGGGGAAGAGGAATCAAGCAGTAAAGGAATAAAGGGGATCCTTAAGGCAAAAGCCCAAGAGTTAAAATCGGATTACCTTATCGTTGTAGATGCAGGACTTTCTCATATAGAGTCTCCTGCGATTACTTTAGGAATGAGAGGGCTGCTATCTCTTGAAATAGAATGTAAAAATTCTTCTGTGGATTTACACTCAGGAGTACATGGAGGGATTGCTTTAAATCCCAATCGCGCTTTAGCAGCGCTGATAGCAAATATGTGGGAGCCCTCTGGTAGAGTAGCAATTCCTCACTTCTATGAAGATGTAGAGTCTGTAAAGAAGTGGAGAGATTCATTGGATATGACTTTTGATCAGGATTTATATACCAAAGATTTTGGTGTGCATGCTTTTTCTCATGAAAAAGAATATTCTCTTCGAGAATCAAACTGGTTAAGGCCTTGTTTAGAAGTCAATGGAATGTGGGGAGGGTATATAGAATCGGGCTTTAAAACAGTTATCCCCTCTAAAGCATATGCTAAGATTTCCTGTCGTTTAGTTCCTAACCAGAATCCTCAAAAAATCGCTCAAAATATCATAGAATACTTCAAAAAAAATGCTCCATCAGGAATCGAAATTTCTGCAGAAATAGGAGAAGGGTATAAAGCTTTTTGTTGCTTTGCTGATTCATTGATTGCCAAATCAGCTGTTTTAGCGTATGAAGAAATATTTAAAAAACCATGCAAATATACTGCATGTGGAGCAACGGTCCCCATTGTACCAGAGCTAGCAGCAGTTAGCACAGCAGAAACAATACTGATGGGTGTGGCATTAGAAACTGATAATATTCACGCTCCCAATGAGCATTTTAGCATGGATTGTTTTAAACTAGGCTTTCTAGTAATGACAAATCTTTTAACTCGATTGTCGCAAAGAGTGGAACAGGGAGAGGATAGTTTATGTGGAAACGCAACAGAGAAAGAAAGGAGAATAAAGAAACTGTAAATAGTTTGGTTCTATGGGGTAATTTAGGTCTTGTGTTTTTTTTAGCAGCTTTAGGCTGCTTGCTATGTAAATATACTCAAATCTTTTGCTGTTTATTTTTGGTTTCAGCCTTTGGTTTTATGGCAACCTTTTACTTAGAAACTAAAGGATTTTTATGTAGTGTCTGTTTGATCACAACTATTTTGATTAACTTAAATATGTCTAATAGGGTTGAACTATGGAATGTTCTTTTTGCTATATCGATTGTGCTTTCTTGGTTACTCTTGTTATTGGGGCGTCAAGAAATCTCTTTTTTTTTTAAGAATAAAACTCTTAAAGAGCAAGATTTAGGAGGAAAGTGTATATCCCTGCAGAAAAAAATAGATCAACTACAAGAATTACTAATCTTTAATAAAGATTTACAAAAAAAACAGCAAGAAATTGTGTTATTAAAAAAACAACTAGAAGAACTAATAGTCAAGCTATTGAAAGAGAAAAAAGAAAAAGAAATCTGGCAAAAAAGACATTATACAGTCATTCAAGAAATATCTAGCTATAAAGACAGAGAGAAAAAGTTGCAGAGTGCATTGAAAAATGCCTTTCATAGGCAGACTGAATCAACCAAGAATTTTCAAAAAAAAACCCATCTTTTAGATCAAACAAGAAAATGTGTATTTCATTTGGACAATGCATTATTTGCCTTAGAAAGAGATTATATGGAAAAAGAGTTTGATCCTCAATTAGCTGATTTTATGAGCCACACTATACAGATGCAAGAGATACAATCTAATTTAGAGTTTGAAATTTCCTTGCTCGAAGAAATTATTTGTAGTGTTTACAATCAGAAAAAAAAGATAAAGCCCAAAATCTCTGCAAAGAAAACTATCTCAAAGCTTTTACAAAATATAAGTTCTAATCAAAAGTTGTCAAAATCTCGCAGCCCTCTTCTGTAATGAGAAAAGTATGTTCCCATTGTGCGCTTGGTTTTTTATCCACTGTGCGTGTTGTCCATTTATCTTCTGCGTCGATCACTATAGAAGAAGAACCTGCATTAATCATAGGCTCTATGGCAAAAGTCATTCCAGCAACCAAAGAAATCTTGATCTCATTATAACTATGAGGGATTTGGGGAGGCTCATGTAAACGTATGCCTATTCCATGTCCTACAAATTGACGGACAACAGAGCATTTATGTAAATCTGCATGCATCTCAATTTTTTTAGCAATTTCATAAATGAATAGACCTGGTTTTAAGATGGTAAATACTTCATGTAAACATTCATAAGATACCCTAATCACTTTACTTTTTTCTGCATCAATGGGCTCAAGAGCAACCATTTTACTACAGTCACCATAGTACCCATTTAAAATACAGGCTACATCGATATTGACAATGTCGCCTTGTTGTAAAGGGGTGTCATTAGGAATTCCATGACAGACAACATCATTAACGGAAGTACAGATACTTTTAGGAAAAGGAGGAGTGCCATATCCTAAAGGAGCGGGAATAGCATTTGCTTCAAGCATTAAGTTATGTGCATAATCATTTAGTTCATTGGTTGTAATACCAACTTTTACTTGAGCACAAGTTTTGCTTAAGATAGTAGCTGCTAAACGACATGAATTGCGAATAGCTTCAATCTCTTTTTTTGTTTTTAAAATAATTCCATATTTTTTGCGATACTGATAAGAGATGAGCTCTTGCTGAACCTGAATGGTAAATGAAAGAGAGTTATTTTGGGCGCACATGTGAAAAAAGAGTGTAATCTGGAATTGTCAAAATTTCATAACCGGTTTCGGTAATTAAGAAGGTATGTTCCCATTGTGCACTCGGCTTTCCATCAACTGTTCTGCAAGTCCAATGATCTTTATCGACATATCCACTACGTTTACCTGCATTGATCATAGGTTCAATGGTTAAAGTCATTCCAGCTGTTAAAGGAATCTGTGAGTGATTATAATGATGAGCAACCTGGGGCTCTTCATGAAATCCAACCCCTACTCCATGGCCTACAAATTGATCCACGACAGAGCAGTTTTGAGAAGAAGCATAGGATTCAATAACTTTACCAATCTCACATAGTTTACTATTGGGCTTTAAAACCTGCGCTGCTCTATTTAGGCACTCTAAAGAAACATCAACTACTCTGCGTTTTTCTGCATCAATGGGCTCAAGAGCAATCATTTTACTACAATCGCCATAGTACCCATTTAAAATACAGGCTACGTCGATATTAACAATGTCACCTTGCGCCAGGGGAATATCATTAGGAATTCCATGACAAATCACATCATTGAGCGATGTACAAATATGTTTAGGAAAAGGAGGTTCTCCATATCCTATACAACAAGAAATTGCATGTTTTTCTACAAATAACTCTTTTGCATATTGATCTAGTTCGTTTGTAGTGACTCCTACTTTTGCAGTAGAGCAAAGTTTATCTAAAACTGTAGCAGCAAGCCTACATGCATGACGAATGCCAACTATTTGTTCTTCATTTTTTAAAATGATTCCATATTTCTTCAAATACTCTTCTCTAAGAGGTTGTTTGGGGTAGTGGCATTTTTTCCATTTTTTTTGACTACCACACCAGCAGGGATCGTTACGCATCATTGTTTGACCTTTAATAATATACTTTTTTTAATAATAAACCGTGAGCTGGAGCTGTCATTCCTATTTGAGTACGATCTTTGTTCATTAAAAAGCTTGAAACTTGATCAAGAGGTAGCTTAGAACAACCTATATACACCAAAGTCCCTACTAAATTTCGAACCATTTTATAGAGAAAGTGGTCTCCAAAAATGATAAAGCGCACTCTGTCTTTAGAAAGAGGTAAAATGGATAGATCTTTCACGTTGCAAATCACACTACGATTCCAACTAGGCCTCTGATTACAGAAGGCGGAGAAATCATGTTCTCCTAGTAAATTGAGAGCGGCTTCTTGCATATCATCAAATTCTAAAAAATGAGGAAAATGCCAAGAAGTTCTACGAAAAAAAGGATTCTGTACTTTTCCAAAACACACATGATACCAATATTCTTTTTTTATGCAGTTTAAAGTAGAGTGAAATTGTATAGGTGCTTCTTCTAATTTTAAGACAGAGATAGCTTCATCTAAAAGACTATTTAGAGATCCTTGTAGTTTATGTAAACAAAGAGAGCTAGTTGTAAGGAAATGAACTACCTGCCCTTTTGCATGCACCCCAGCATCTGTTCTGCTTGCTGCAGATAGAAAAATATCTTCTTGCAAGATTTGTTGTAGAGCAGTCTGCAGACATTCCTCAATACTAGGACCTGCATTATTTTTCTGCCATCCTAAATAAGGAGTACCATCATAGGAAATGGTCATTTTAAGATTACGCTTTGTTTCTATCATAGCAAATTTAAACTGCTTTTAAAAACAGTTGAACTCCTTCTAAGAGCATTTGAATAGCAATTAAAATTAAAATCAAACCCATTAAGCGTTCTAAAGCAGAAATTCCCCTTTTCCCTATGAACTTTTTTAAATAGCTAGAACCTAATAAAATCAAAGTCGAAGGAATCCAAGCAATAAAAATAGCGCTAATAATACTAAAATGGCTCTTTGCTTGACCTGCATATAACATGACAGCAGCTAATATAGCAGGTCCTGCTACCAGAGGAATTGCCAAAGGAACGATAAAAGGTTCCTTATCTATCACATCCGTTACAGACTCAGCTTGTGGAGGAAAGATCATTTTTAATGCAATTAAAAACAAAATTACTCCACCAGCAACGATAATAGTGGGTGTTTTAATATTTATGAAGTTTAAAATTACATCTCCTAAGAGTTCAAAAAGAAGGATGACTCCCAAAGCAATGAACATTTCACGGAGAATGATGCGCAGTTGCTTTTTAGGTTCAAAGTTTTTAAGTAAAGAAGCAAATAAGGGGATATTACCAATAGAATCCATCATTAAAAAAAAGGTAAGTGCCATAGAGAACACTTGAGGATTAGACTCCATAAAACCATCCTTATATTTATTTTTTTAGTCTACGCCATTTGATAGATTCCAAGCGATGGTAGAGTGAAAAAAAATGAGTATAAGAACGGTTTATTTAAGGACTAATTTGTACATGCTCCAAAAATTAGAAAATATCCCACAAACCCTCTGTGCAGGAAAATTTTTAGGAAATGAAGATAATTTTAACCTAAAAACAACTCATGATTGCTTAAGAAAAAGTATTTTTAGAGTAGGGTTTAAAAGGCTAAAGAGATAATTACCTTGACCTGTAAGAAATACAAACCTAAATATTAGACTTAATTAGTTAATAATAAGTGATATAAGATAAAAAAACAGTGTAAAAAAGACCTCTTAATGTTGTATAAGCTCCATTTACAAAAAAAATAAATAGAAAAAGAGGCAAAAATAAGAACGGTTTAGAGCTTCGTGCTTTCTAGATAACCCAAAACTCAGATGTAAAGTAGGGTCTTTTGATTAAATTTACTTTACAGTTTAACATCGAATATTCTTGACAAAAGTTTTAGAGTCCAAGAATCATCCCAAGCAGCTTGTCTTCTTCTATGAGCAGTTCCTCTAATACCTC
>JAUPVT010000030.1 GCA_030916885.1 Chlamydiota bacterium | reverse complement strand
ATGCATTGCCGCCTCCTTGTACTTCATGCCTTCCTATAACTCGTCTAGCATATTGAAGAGGAATTTTTCTTTGACCCTGAATAATTAAAATAGTTCCTATTATAATAAGAACAAAAACAATGGATAAAATGACTAATGAGGAGAAAGTAAGCTGGCCCGGCTCTTGAGAATCTAAATTTAGCTGCCGCATTACAGAGCCTAAAGTACTTGGCAGAGAAGAAAGGATCCCAACCGTAATAATTAAACTAATCCCATTACCAATCCCTTTTTCTGTAATTTGCTCGCCAATCCACATCAAAAGAATAGTCCCGGTAGTCATAGTTGTCATTACAATGATATAAAACAACCAAGGAATTCCTAAAAATTGTATATCCATAACTTCACTTGCAATAATACCAGGCGCTCCTGCATTTAATTGTACCGCATATTTTCCAAATAAACCTGATTGAAAAAACGCTAAAAATAAAGTAAGAGTACGCGTCCAGCGTCCTAATTTACGTTTTCCACTTTCTGGATTTTCTTTGATTTCCCTCTGCATAGTAGGAACAAGAGCCATCACTAACTGCATAATGATAGAAGATGATATGTAAGGCATAACGCCTAAAGCAATGACAGTCATGTGAGCAAAAGCTCCTCCAGAAAATATATCCATTAGTTGGAAGAGATTTTGACTACCACCTGCAGCGCTACGAAAAAGCTGCACAGCCAATTCCCCATTAATACCTGGGACAGGTATATAAGAACCTACCCGACAGGCAATTAACATAAGAAGAGTAAAAAAAATCTTTTTTCTAAGATCGGGTATAACAAGCAGTTTAGCTATTTTTGCAATCATTTTATATCTAACGTTCCATTAGCTTGTTATTTTTTGGTAAGAAATACCTTGTTTTTTCAATTTCTCTTCTGTTGCTTGAGAAAAGAAATGCGCTTCAATAATAACTTTTTTATTTAACTCTCCATTGGATAAGATTTTTAATCCTCCAGGAACTCTACGAGGAGCAATACCTTTTTCTTGTAAAGAATTTAAACTAACTATTTCCCCATCTTGGTATAATTTGTCGATCATTTGCAGATTAATTGCAAATACATAAGAGGCAAAACGTCCATTGGTAAAACCTCTAGTAGGTAGTTTTTTATATAAAGGGATTTGTCCTCCTTCATGTCCAAAACGGTACTTATAACCTTGGCGAGACTTATCACCCTTATTACCACGACCACAGGTTTTTCCTCTTTTCGAACCAACCCCTCGCCCCACTCTCTGCACTTTTTGCTTGGGTCTGTGAGTGTTAGCTAATTGCGATAAAGTAATCATGATGCTAAACCTCTATTTACTAGATTTTTTTGACGATTTACAAGACCTTCCAAAGCAGTTAATGTTGCTTGCACTTGGTTTAAAGGGTTATTAGACCCGTAGATTTTTGCAACTACATCTTTTACTCCGGCAAGCTCTAGCACAGAACGAACCTTGGAACCTGCAATAACACCTGTTCCATCTCGAGCTGGTTTTAATAGAACTGTACAACCATCCCAGTCTACTAAAACTTCATGCGGAATCGTAGACCCTTCCATTTCAAATGTAAAGATATTTTTACGAGCAGATTCTGTTGCTTTACGAATAGCGTCCGATACTTCATTTGCTTTAGCAAAACCAAAACCAATTCTACCTTGTCTATCGCCTACAAGAACCAGCGCGGAAAAGCTAAATTTCTTTCCGCCTTTTACCGCTTTACAACAGCGATTAACGTATAGAACCTTGTCTTCAAATTCCGTTCCAAATTCCTCAGCGCGTCTTTTATTTTGTTCCATGTTACATCCCTTAACTTAAAATTGTAGCCCTGACTGACGTGCAGCTTCTGCAAGCTCTGCTAGCAATCCATGATATTTATGATGACCACGATCAAATACAACGCATTGAATATTTTTTTGTTTAGCAGCATTCGCTAATAAAATACCCACTTCCCGCGCAGCTTGTTTACTTTTTTTGCCCAAATTCTTTTGACGTAAAAACGATGTATATGTGCTTGCACTTGCAAGAGTGATCCCCTTTTCGTCATCGATTAATTGTGCACAAATGTGTTTCAGCGATTTAAATACAGAAAGTCGAGGCTTATCTCTAGAACCACGTACCTGTTTTCTAACACGCAAACTTCGTCTTTTTCGTTTTGTATTTCGACTTTGCAATTCATTAAGCATAAAAGCTCTACCTTAAAATTAACCTGTTTTTCCCTTTGCTGCTTTTCCAGCCTTTTTACGCACATGCTCTTTCTCATAGCGGATTCCCTTACCTTTATAAGGTTCAGGTTTTTTTTCTGCGCGTATTTCAGCAGCAAAATGTCCCACGAGAAATTTGCTTATTCCTTCAATAACAATTAGCACTCCTTTTTCCACTGTTACTTTAATCCCTTCGGGAATCAAAAGCTCTGTAGGATGAGAGCGTCCAATTTGCAAATCAAGCATATTTCCTTTAATTTGAGCACGGTACCCAACACCCTCTAGTTTTAATCTTTTTTCAAATCCAGTGCTTACACCTGTAATCATATTATTGATCAAAGCTCTAGCTAAACCGTAGTCTTTGTTGTGTACTTCTATTTGCTCATCTTTTAAGACAAACAAATGATCGCTTTCTATTTTTACCAAAATCCCTTTAATTGCAGGAATGGATAATTCACCTTTAGGACCTTTTACTTCAATTCGTCCATTTTGGATCTTAATATCTATTTTTTTTCCGACAAGTGAGATTGGCATTTTCCCAAGACGTGACATGTAAATTACCTCTTCTTAAATTACCAAACCACACATAATAACTCACCGCCGAGTCGATCTCTTCGAGCGGCTTTACCATCGCGAATACCTTTAGAAGTAGACACAATTGCAACTCCCATTCCACCATAAACAATTGGAATTTCAAGATAACCAACGTACTGCCGTGCAGAAGGAGAAGACATGCGTTTTAAACCCTTTAACACAGGCTCCCTTCCATTAGCATACTTTAAAAAAAGCCTTCCTTCTCTTTTTTCTTCATTGACAAGACACTCACCAACAAATCCATTCTCCTGCAATACTTTTATAACCGCTAGTTTTACTTTACTGGGTCTGAAAATGACAAAGCGATGACGAGCACTTTTTGCATTACGAATTCTTGTTAGCAAATCTGCAATAGGATCACTTAATGACATGATTTTTTCTCTCCCTCACCTTTATTCTGCTGTTTTAAATGGAAGTCCAAGTGATGTTAATAGTTCGAGACACTCTCTATCAGTTTCTGCGGACGTCACAAATGTGATGTTCATTCCTTGCGTTCTCTTTAGTTCGTCTAAGATCACTTCTGGAAAAATCTGCTGATCTTGGAGTCCTAAAGAATAATTTCCTCTACCATCACATTTAGGATCAAAACCACGAAAATCTCGAATACGAGGAGAAACAATGTGATTAAAACGGTCAAGGAAGTCATACATCATCTTCCTTCTGAGAGTAACCTTTATTCCAATCGGTTGCTTTTCACGTAATTTAAAGTTAGCAATTGCTCGACGTGATTTTGTCAAAATCGGCTTCTGTCCTGATAACAATGCCATCTCCTTGACACAAGCTTGCATCGCATTTTTATCTTTAGAGGCTTCTGCTATTCCCATACTAATTACAATTTTCTTTAGCTGAGGGATAAGCATCAAGTTGGAATACTTAAACTTGTTTTGCAGTTCTTTTTTTACAACTTCTTTATAGCGTTTATGTAATCTAGACATTGTTTATCTTCTACTTATGAATGTTTTTTAACCTGGCGAAATTTAATTTGCTTATCTCCTTCCAAATAAAATAACTCTTTAGCTCCATCAGTTGTAAAGCGTACTTTAACTTTAACTGGCTGATTTTCTTTATTGCATAAAGAGACATTGGAAATATGAATAGGCGTTTCAATCTCAATAATTCCAGCACCTGGAGCTTTCGTTTGACGCTTAGCATGCTTCTTACGAATATTTACTCCCTGCACTAAGATTCGCTCTTTATTTCGAGAAATCACTTCACCTGTCTTTCCTTTGTCGTTGCCTGAAATCACAACAACAGTATCACCTTTTTTAATCCATTTACTCATAGATTCTCCCTTAAATCACTTCTGGTGCTAATGAGGTAATTTTAATATAGCCTCTTTCACGCACTTCACGTGCAATAGGGCCAAAAATACGTGTTCCCTGAGGATTTCCCTTATCATCAATAATTACGCAGCTATTATCAAAAAAGGATAACTGGCTTCCATCCTTACGAGAAATGCTACTGCACGTTCTAACAATAACAGCTTTAACCACCTTGCCTTTTTTAACGCTCCCTTTAGGATCTGCTTCTTTTACAGCACAAATAATTACATCGCCTACACCTGCTCGAGGGCGCTTAGAACCCTTTTTTATAATTCTAAAACAACGCACACGTTTGGCACCGGTGTTATCTGCTACTTCTAATTCGGTTTCTTCTTGAATCATGGCCTTTGTATTCCTAGTAATTTATGCATCTGTTTCTTAATCTAAAGAACTTGCAATACACGCCATCTTTTCAATTTAGAAAGAGGACGCGTTTCAATAATTTTTACAAGCTTTCCAACCTCAATCACTCCTTCTTCAACATGAGCGTAATAGATTTTACCACGTGTAATCACCTTGTTAAAATCAGGGTGCTTGAATGTACGATCCACACGCACTTTAATCGTTTTTTGCATTTTGTTAGAAACAACTATTCCTTCTCTAATCTTACGCTTTGTGTTAAACTCTTGATCTGCTTGTTTTTCCATTCTTTACCTACGGTTACGCCCTTTTCTCTTGAAGGACTGTCAAGACTCTTGCTCTATCTCGTTTTTTTAACTGGATTAAATGAGGCTTTTCCAATTTACGTGTTGTCTTTAACTCATTGCGCAACTCAAAAATCTCTTTAGATAAATCGGTATAAAGAGCTTGTAATTCTTCTTTTGATTGATCTCTTAATTCTTTTGCTTTTGGCATTTTGTAAAACCTTAATTTTATACTCGTTCTACTCGTTCAACAAATCTAGTGCGAAGCCCTAGTTTAGCTGCCGCTCGTCTTAATGCATTTTGCGCATCCGCTTTGGACACCCCAGACACTTCAAACAATACTCTACCAGGTTGGACAACAGCTACCCAATGATCTACTGCACCTTTTCCCTTTCCCATACGAGTTTCAGCTGGTTTCCTCGTTACAGGCTTATGTGGAAAAATTCGGATCCAAACCTGGCCACGGCGCTGAAAATGTCGATTTATAGCAACTCTACAAGCTTCAATTTGATTAGCTTTTATGTCACCTCTTTCAAGAACTTTCATTCCAAACTCACCAAATTCTACAAAATTACCACTTTTACTTAAGCCGGAACGACTTCCTTTTTGAGTTTTTCTATACTTTGTACGAACAGGCATTAAGGCCATCTTAGCCTCCTACTACTTTTGATCGATTTATCTCGTCTTCGCCTTTATTAATGCATACTTTGATTCCAATAGAACCATAAGTGGTTTCCGCCCTGGCTGTTGCATAATCAATATCGGCTCGCAATGTATGCAAAGGAACACTTCCTAATATATACCACTCCACACGAGCGATTTCAGCACCACCAATACGCCCTGAAATTTGCACTTTAACCCCAATAGCTCCTGCATCCATAGTAGCTTGCATAGCTTTTTTCATAATTCTTCTAAAAGGAATTCGACGCTCTAACTGTCTAGCAATATTTTCAGCTACGAGTTGAGCTTCAAGATCTGGTCTTTTTATTTCTTCAACTTCAATCCAAATCTCTTTTCCCGTTAACCCTCTAAGCTCTTGCTTTAAGATATCGAGTTCTGCAGCTTTTTTTCCAATAACCAAACCTGGGCGCGCTGTATGAATGGTCACTTCTACCTTTCCACTCATTCTTCTAATAATGATCTTAGAAGTACCCACACAACAGGACTTTTTCATTAAATGCTTGCGAATCTTATCATCTTCTCCTAGTAAATCACCAAACTCCTGTTTGTTAGCATACCAAAGAGAACGCCACCTCTTATTTCTAATTAATCTAAACCCAATCGGCGATGTCTTTTGACCCATTGTTTCCCCTCTATTCAGCAGCCACGGCTATTGTAAAATGACTAGTTCTTTTCATGATTGGATGACTTCCACCCCTATTTTTTGGCTTAGCACGTTTTAAAACAGGTCCTGCATCCACTCGTATTTCTTTTACAATTAAATCGCGCCTTTGAACGTGTAACTGTGTTTCTGCGTTAGCAACTGCAGAGTTTAATGTCTTTTGCAGGAGCAGTCCCGCTTTTAATTTACAAAAACGCAATTGCACTGCAGCTTCTTCAACTTTAAGACCTCTAATTAAATCAGCAGCTAAACGCGCTTTTCTTGGACTAACCCGCACGTACTTTGTTTTCGCATAAGCTTGTGGCATAAATTCTTAACCTCTTCCTGAAGTTGCAGATTTAGAACTATCTGTACTTTTTTTCGATCCATGTCCTTTAAATACTCGTGTTGGTGCAAATTCACCAAGACGATGACCCACCATGTTATCAGAAACAAAAACACTAATAAACCTCTTTCCATTGTGAACATCAAAAGTGTGTCCAATCATTTCAGGAAGAATCATGGATCGTCTCGACCATGTTTTGATAGGGTTTTTTTTGGCACTTTTATTTTGCACACTTACTTTATCTAATAAGTGATGGTCTACAAATGGTCCTTTTTTTAACGATCTTCCCATATAAACTTCAAACTCCCAATCTATTTCCTACGGTCTTTAACGATCATTTTATTAGATTTTTTCTTAGAACGCGTACGACGTCCTTTAGTGTCTTTTGCCCACGGGGTTTGAGGAAGATATCCATTATGTTTACCTTCTCCCCCTCCATGTGGGTGATCCACCGGATTCATTGCTGTTCCTCGAACAGTCGGACGAATTCCTCTCCAACGAGAACGCCCTGCTTTTCCTTCAATACGTAAATTTCTCTCTGGATTAGATACAGTCCCAAAAGTAGCTCGACAATTCTCATGAATAAGTCTCACCTCTCCAGATGGCATTTTTAAGTTCACATACCCATTATCGGTTTTTGCCATTAATTGAGCAGAAAGACCTGCTGAACGCACAAGTTGACCTCCACGTCCTGGATAAAGTTCAACATTATGAATAATAGATCCAAGAGGCATGTGCTTTAAACGCATACAAAAACCCACATCAAATCGCCCTTGATCATTTGTTGCAATTACAGATCCTACTTTCAATCCTTGTGGAGCTAAAATATAACGCTTTTCTCCATCAAAATAATTCAACAGAGCAATAGCAGCTGTTCTATTAGGATCATATTCAATAGATGCTACCTTAGCAGGTATATTTTCTTTATCTCTTTTAAAGTCAACAATACGATAAAAACGCTTATGACCACCACCTTTGTGTCTACAGGTAATATGGCCATGATGGTTACGACCATTTGTTCTTTTCTTGTTTTCAATCAAAGACTTTTCAGGCTTTACACAGCTTAAAGCCTCTTGCTTGGTTAAAACAAGATGACGCTGCCCTGCTGTAGTGGGTCGAAACTTTTTTAACATAGTAATTCCAAGGCTCCTTAGCTTAAACTTTATCCTGAATATTATCCCCTGACTCTAAGGAAACAATAGCTTTTTTAAAACCTGCTTTTTTTCCTAGACGCCCTCTGAAACGCTTTGCTTTGGGCTTAATAGTAATTGTGTTTACAGAGATAACTTTTATTTTTCTATCGATATAAATTTTTTCAATAGCTTGCTTGATTTCTTGTTTATTTGCCTTTTTTGCAACTAAAAAAACATACTTTGGGATTTTACATTTCCTAACAGAAGGATTACTTTCATTGGATTGCAATTGCTCCAAAGTTCGCGCCTTTTCTGTTATATGACGAGATAATATGACATCGTAAGGGCTCTTTTTTAACATAATTAACTCTGTCCTCCCAATAGAACTTTTAACTGATCTACAGCTGAATTCATTACAATCAGATGTTGATTAGCGATCACATCATATCCATTTACAACAGTTAAAGGAAGAAATCTCAATCCAAAAATATTACGAGAACTTAAATATAGCACGTGATATTTCTCTAGCAATATAGCACCCTGCCCTTCATAACTACTTTCAGCTAAGAAAATAATCTTTTTGTTTTCTAAATCTCTTGCTTTTAAAAACTGCACTACTTGTTTTGTTTGTGGTTTATTCATTCCTTCAAATCGCAGAACGTGCAGAGAATCATTTAATACTTTCTCGATTAGCAATTGACGGATTACAGCACGCTTTTCTTTTTTATTCACTTTCACGTGTTGATCAAATTTCGGCCTAGGAGCATGGACACGCCCCCCGCCTTTATACTGAGGAGCACCTAAATAGCCTTGTCTTGCTCTACCAGTCCCTTTCTGAGGATGTGGTTTTTTACCACTATGATTTACTTCTGCTCTTGTTTTTGTATTTGCAGACCACTGGCGAGCATTTGCACGCAGGGCCGTAACATAATCTTTAATCATTTGCGTATTTGCAGCTGGGTTGAGTAGCTCATCATCGATTTCAATTTTCCCTACTTCTTCACCAGCTAAATTATATTCCTTTAGATAGGCCACAACTACAACTCCCTTACGCTTTCTTCTTTGATTTTGAGATATAAACTAATCCATTGCGCGGCCCTGGAACAGCCCCTTCAACAAGGATAACATTCTTTTCTAAATCGACTTTTACCACGCGCAGATTCTGCGTAGTTACCATTTCATTTCCCATTCGACCAGATTTTTTTTGTCCTGGCAAACAACGCCCTGGTGTAGAACGCATACCAGTTGAACCACCATGACGATGAAATCCAGATCCATGAGAAGCGGGTCCGCCCGCGAAATTATGACGCTTCATAACCCCCTGGTGACCTTTACCTTTTGAAACGCCAGAAATATCGACGTAGACAATCTCATTAAAATAACTTACATCAAGCTCTTGAGCCAATTGAAAGTCTTCTATGTTCTCTACTCTAGATTCTTTTAAACCAGACCTTGGCTCGATTTCTGCTTTTGCAAAATGGCCTTGCAATGGTTTAGAAACATTCTTAAGTTTTGAAGATTTAACTTTATAAGCCGCTAGCTGAATAGCATTATAGCCATCTTTACCTTTACTGCTTTTAATTTGAGCCACGACATTAGGCTCTGCCAAAATCACTGTACAAACAATTTGATTGCCTTGAGCATCAAATCGCATTGTCATCCCTTTTTTCTTCCCTTGAAATTTTAAAGTCATACTTTTTCCTTATTATACAGATTATCGCCGTGAGTGATCTCTTTTAAGGCACTGTTATTAAACAGCAACATCAGAAGGAGAGTGTGTCTGACAGCAACAAGCAGTATACGCGCTTATGAATGCTTTGTACTTTCTTGCTCTTTAAGCCTTTACTTGTGGCTTAAGCGAAGAGGCTACCAAAAAACTGAATTTTCACTCAATGTCTTTTTTACATTCTTTGCTTTTTATCTCGGCAAAAGCCAAGAAATAATGAGCAAAGAGAAAATAAACCCCAAAACAAAGAGCAAAAAGCCCCACTCGTGAAGTTTCAATCTATTTTTTTTAACACCCCATGCCATAAGCAAATCCATTTTCTTTTAAAGAAAACTTTCCTTTAAGAGAAGACAGTACCTTGCTATCATACAGATGAGTAGAAATTTTTAAAACTAAAAGAGAACTACTTAATGCAAGTATTGGCTTATCTAACTTCTTTGAGCTCTTTTTAAGCACTACTAAAAAAATTTTTATAGATATTTCTGTTATCTTAAGTAAAGAAAGCCTGTATTTTTTATGAAGTTCTTTTTTTAAAACTTCTGATTCAGAATCACAACTTAAAGCGTAACTCAAGTAACCCTGATACCCTGCTTGAAAAAAGGAGAACACTTCAGTGAAAAGATAAAAAGCTTCATTTACTTTTTCTAATCGCTTTTTTAGATCGGAAGAAAGTGAAATTAAGTGAATTCTTGTTAGAAAAAAAATTATTTTAACCCCGTCACAAAAAATGTCTGTAGAGTTAAAAACAAATTTACTGATTACCTGAATTCGTTTAGAAGCAAAATCACTCGACTTGGGATTGGCGTATACTTCCTTTGCCCATGTAGAATGATCAACTAGCTTTTTAGTATCATTAAACAGCTCTACTCCACTTAAAAGCTCTTCCCCCATATTACAAGCATCTAATGCCCCTTCATGATATTTCTGCATGGAAGAAAAAAAACACTTGGATGCTTGAACGGTTAAAAAAAGAGAGCCTAGACCCAGCCAAGACGGACCTGTGTTGATTTTCAAGGGCTTTTCGGCACTGTTTAACGAAGGACCAAATAAACTTCTTAGAATATTCAAAAAACCCTCATATTTAAAATTATGTCAACAATACAGTGCTTATATCTTTACATCCTGATGAGTTCATTGATTTTAAGAAATGACTAGATAAATTAGTCAACGTAGCAATCGTCGAACAGAAAAGCATTGCTCTTGGAGAAGTTCCACAAAGCCCTTTCTTATTTGCTAAAGGAATAGCTCCAAGCATAAGAACAGAAATGTTTCCTGCTACGCTCTGTAAGTTTTCAAGGCTTAAACCCTTTGTTTGATATTGCTTATAATCCTCTCCTAAACGCGCAAACGCACCTGCTATAATTGCAGCCAGACTTCCTATTTGAAGAAAGGGATTTTGCGCAGACACAACCTTCGTAATATTTAAAAATTTAATACTATCAAATGCACTGCTGTACACTCCAGCCCAGGCACTAAGGCTTTTTCTAAATGAGGTTCTTGTAAAGATATCTTTTAAAGAACCACTTTCATTTTCTCCTCTAGGCAAATCTGCTAAATGAAATTGAGTGCCATTTGGCAATGAAAACACTTCATTTCCTAAATAAAGTTTAACTTTATTTTCTGATAAAGGCCTAGTTGCATTTCCATTTGTTACTTGATCATGATCCTCTAGACTAATGAGAGTTCCATTCTGCAGTTTAAATGATGTATTTGGTTTTAAAGATGGCACCTTATCTATCAATTGAAGAGTACTACCCTCTGTTAGTAGAATACTGTTTCCCTCTAAAACAAGTCGATCTCCTGTTTTAAAGAAAACTATATTTGAAGATCTTAAATTTAATGCATTACTAATCTGATCGGAAAGACCTACTAAAGTCAACCATCCTTTGCATTTTCCAGCTTTTTTAACCACAACACCTACTTTTTGCACAAGTTCTTTATTTTCTAAAGTCAGCAAAATACACTTACCTAAAGCCTCTATTCCTTTAGCTAGATCTCTTGGTTTTTTTAATAAGGACTTAAAAAACCTACCACTAACTTCACAGATCTTTTTCAGTGGAGTATTTTCATATGCCTTATTTAAATTATCAAAGACATAGTTAGTAGGAGTAATAATAAAAGAGTCAAAAGCACTTTGCATATAACAAGTCATAATTGCCAACCTTAATTTATTGTATTTTAAATTAGAAAAAGAGTGTGATTGTAGCTTAAATAAAGATAAATATCTAGAAGAAAGGCAGAATGTTAAAAATTATTTTATCAAATAATTTTTGGGTTTTGAAGACCATTAAAGCAATCAGATGCTGACATAGCTCGCTTTCCTTCAAGCTGCACTTCCAGAAGACGCAATACCCCTTGTCCGCAGACAACCCCTATTTCTTTACCTAATTTAATAAAGGAGCCTGGTTTTTCTAAAGATAGCAGCTCTTCCGGGAATGCACGTAGAATTTTAAGGCGTTTTTTTTGATTTTTTACCTCTAGCATACAAAAAGCACCTGGAGATGGGGATAAAGCTCGAATGAGGTTATGCAATAGAGTAGAATTAAGATTCCAATCAATCTCTTCTTCTTGAGCAGATATTTTTGGTGCTAAGCTCATTTGAGAATGATCTTGCGGAACTCTTTTTACAGAATGATTCTTAAATTGCTCAATCACCTGCAAGATCATTTCTTGAGCTAATATACATAACTCTTTTTCCAGTTCACCATGAGTCATTTCAAAAGGAACGGGAATTTTTTGTATAGCTATGATATCCCCTGCATCCATTTTTAGAGTCATTTCAATAATAGAAATCCCTGTTTCTTTTTCTGCATTTATCAAAGATCTTTGCATAGGAGCAGCTCCCCTATATTTAGGGAGCAAACTTGCATGGATGTTAATACATCCTAAAGAAGGAAGATCTAAAACTTCTTTTTTTACAATCTCTCCGTAAGCCACCACAATAAAAAGATCTGCTTGTAAGTCTTCAAGCTGTGCAACAAATTCTAAAGAAGAAGCTTTTTCAGGTTGAAAAATAGGTAAACTTAATTGGATTGCGGTTTGTTTTACAGGAGGAAAAGAAGATTTTAATAATCGTCCTGTTGGACGATCGGGCCGTGTAACAACAGCTATTACATTAACTTGGTTTTGCACAAGATAGAATAAAATTTGCGCAGCAAAAGAAGAGGTGCCAAAAAAAATGATTTCCATTGAAGAGTTATACTCTCTCTTCAATTAGCTCTTCTAGCTCATCAAAGTCTTCTTCGACTAATTGTTGAACCGACTGCTGAAAGCCAATCAACCCTCGCTGAGAGCTGCGACAAAAATTGATCCAGTGCTGAATGTGAATGCTTGGCTCAATTTCTCGATGAATGCGCTCCAAGGCTTTAGAAAGTCGTAATTTAGATCGATAGGTAATTTTAAAAGCTCTTGATAAAGCCCTACGTTCTTCCAAAGAAAAATTATGACGCTTTAAACCCACTAGATTCAAGCCTCCTAACTTATAAGGGGCTCCTGCTCCAATAGTATAAGGAGGAACATCATGTGTAATGCGACTAAATCCTCCTACCATTGCATATTTCCCTATGCGTGCAAATTGGTGAACGGGTGTCATTCCACCAATGATTGCGTGATCTTCTACAATCACATGACCTGCTAGCATAGCATTATTTGCCATAATCACTTGATTTCCAATTTGACAATTATGAGCAATATGGCAATAGGCCATGATTAAGCAACCATCTCCTACACTTACTACAGAGCCTTCTTTGCAAGAAGAATTAATGGTAGCAAATTCACGGATTTCACAATATTTTCCAATAACAACAAACGTTTGTTCCCCTTTAAATTTTAAGTCTTGAGTTTTTGTACCAATACTTGCTGACGGCCATACAATTGTTCCTTCTCCAATTGTAGTGTAACCATCAATATAGGCATGAGACTTAATAACAACATAGTCTTCAAGCGTAACATTTTTTTTAATGATCGCATACGCTTCAATTGTAACATTCCTACCAATTTTTGCACCGGACTCGATGATGGCAGTAGGATGGATATTTGACTGAGACATGGACTTCCAATTTTAATGTTTATTATTTAAGGCTAAAGCTGATCTTTATCAAGTAACGCAAATCCAATTTTAGCTTCTGTTACTACTTTCTCATTTACTATTGCACATGCTAAAATTTTTCCTCCACTTCCACTTAAGTGGAGGATCGATACTTCTAGCCTTAATGTATCGCCTGGTACAACAGGTTTACGAAACTTTGCATCTTGAATATTCAATAATACAGCTGTTTTTGCATGAAATCCTTTTTTATAAATTAAAATCCCTCCTGTTTGAGCCAAGGCTTCCAATACAAGAACGCCAGGCATAATAGGAGCATCGGGGAAATGACCTTGAAAGAAATGTTCATTAAACGTAACACTTTTTTGACCAACGATCCGATTCTCATCAAGACTTAAATGAATGATTTTATCAACGAGCAAAAAAGGATAACGATGGGGCAAAATTTTGGCAATTTCCTTAATATTCAAAACGATATTCTGCTCTGAAAGGGCTTCGCTCATCAAAAATTCTCCGTTTTAATTTGATTATATAGCAATTTAGCAAAAGTATTATTAGAGGTGTGTCCCGAACGAATAGCGATAACATGCGCTAAAAAAGAAACAGGTATAAGAGAAAGATCTCCTATTAGATCTAAGATCTTATGACGAGCCATTTCATTTGGATAACGCAATCCTTCTGGATTAATCACTTCATTTTCCTGCACGAGAATTGCATTTTCTAAACCGCCTCTTTTAATAAACCCTTTTTCTATCATAGGAACTACTTCTTCATAAATGGAAAAAGTACGACAAGGAGCAATTTCTTTAACAAATTCCTCTGTACTTAAAACAAATGTATGAAATTGCGTGCCAATTCCTAAACAATGAGGATAGTGCAAAGTATAACTCAAACGGTACTCATTAGCTGGGATTGCAATGATCTGGACTTGATCGTTTGACCAGAATATAGGTGTTTGCAAAGAAAATACTTTTTTTTCTTCATTTAACTCCACTACACCTGTTTCTTCTATCAATTGAGAAAAATCTTTAGAACTACCATCCAATATAGGAACTTCCGGACCGAAGACTTGTATGAATACATTATCAATTTCATGAGCACGCAAAGAAGCAAGCAAGTGTTCCACCATTTGTATAGCAGCTTTTTTGTTACCAATTATAGTACACCTAGGAGTGCTATATACAGAATCTAATGAGGCGACAATTTTCGGCGCGTTCGGCAAATCTGTACGCTGAAATACAATCCCTTGATCTGCAACAGAAGGATGAAAAGTTAGATTGGTTTCTTGTCCTGTAAAGACTCCTATTCCAGAAATAGATACACTTTTTTGTAGAGTGCGTTGTTTTCTTCCATCTCTTGGTATAGTTAAAACAGAACTCCTTGATAGCTTGCAGGGGAAAGACAATAGACACCTCAAAATTATTTTTAAATCCTAGTTTGCTAAATGAGCAAAAAAAAGTTATTTATTACTAAAAAGTTACCCAAAGATTATCTTTTTCTTCAAGCGGATTTTACAAAACTAAAATTCTCTAAACATCATCTATTTTTGGCGGAATAATAGGATCATGACGAATAATTACTTCTTTTTTTCGATTATACCCCATCAATAATAAAAGCCCTCCTAGCATACTTAAATGTTGTAAAAACAAAGTCATTTGCGATGCTCGCTCAATACCATCTGATGCAATCCAAAATGGATAAAAAACCAGCATTGTCCCTAAAACCACCAATGCTAAAATAAAAGCTACAAAGCGAACAAAAAGACCTAAAAAAATACATACACCCCCTAGAAGCTCTATAATGGTTTGCACAAAGAAAGCAAGCGACGGCCTAGAGAGAACTATTTCTAATCCCTGTTTTATCCATTCCTTTTGCCCATTTATCCCACTTAAATTATGTATAGCGGTTATAAACTGCTGCTCTGCGCCTTGCCAATCAAGTAATTTTTGAAAAGCAGTCGCTATAAAAATTAAACTAATACAAACTCGACCTAAAAATATAATTGTGGATCGAAACATAAATACCCTTATTCCTTGTTTTTTTATAAAAATAATTATAACTTCGAGTAAAGTCAACTAGTTTTCATGAGAAATTTAATCTAAAATGACTTATACTAGCCACAAAACTAGTTTAACTTAAAAATGATAAAGACAACCTTTCGAGAGCATCATCTATTTACTATTCTGTTTAAATACGAAAACCAAGTGCTTCCTTTAGATCGGTTTTTAAAGGAATATTTTCGTTTTCATAAAGCAATAGGTTCTAAAGATCGAAAAATCTTATGTGAAAACATTTATTCCATGGTAAGATGGAAGGGTTTATTGGATTATTTATGTGATGAGCCTGTCTCATGGGAAGCTAGATACCAAAAACTCTCGCAAATAAAACCAACCCATTTTTTTGATAATACGGAGATCCCCCTACACATACGATTAAGTTTTCCTAAAGAGCTTTTCTCTCTCATTGTAGAAAGCTTAGGTGAAGAAAAAGCTCGATTTTTTTGTCAAATCAGTAATTCCACAGCCCCTATAACGGTAAGGGTTAACCTATTAAAAACCTCTAGAGAAAACTTATTAAAAATATGGGAATCACAATTAGCTCCAACTTGTGGCTCGTTTCACACAGCGATTATCTTACCTAAAAGAGTTAATTTCTTTACTCTCCCCGAATTTAAAATGGGTTATTTTGAGGTGCAAGATGAAGCAAGTCAGCGTCTTGCAGACCTAGTTGCAGTTAAACCAGGGCAATTAGTGCTCGACTTTTGTGCAGGAAGCGGCGGGAAATCTTTAGCCATTGCTCCTAAAATGAAAGGAAAGGGGCAGCTATTTTTACACGATATTAGAAAACATGTCCTAATCGAAGCTAAAAAACGCTTAAAAAGAGCTGGAATACAAAATGCTCAAATTCTATTTCCCTTCTCTTCTCAAAAAAAGGCACTTTATGAAAAATTTGATTGGGTACTAGTTGATGCTCCTTGCAGCGGAACAGGCACCATGCGGAGGAACCCTGATATGAAATGGCGCTTTACTTCAAAGATGCTTCAGAAAACACTAGAAGAACAAAGATTGATCTTTGAGCAGGCTATGCGGTTTGTCAAACCAGGAGGTCATATTGTATATATGACCTGTAGCGTATTAGAACTAGAAAACGAAGAACAAACTCAATATTTTAAAAAAACTTTTTTATTAAACACTGTTTCTTCCGCTTTTAGCACTCTGCCCTTAGACATAAATGATCCTGATGGATTCTATGGTCAAGTCTTTGTAAAATAAGCTGATTTCAGGATATAGTTAAAACCACACTCTTTATTTAAGGATAAAAAATGATGAAATCACTGTTCTACTTTCTTTTACCCATTTTTGGATTATTCTCCTCTACATGTTATACTACAGAATTTTCAGAATATCCCATTACCTCTGAAGAAACGGGACAAATAACCATTCACAATCGAATTTTAACTAAATTTAACAATAAGACTTATTCGGTACTTGACGTAGTGAAAAAAATGGATATGATTTTTGATAGCTATTATCCGCAATTCGCACATTCCAAATTAGCCCGCTATCAATTCTATAATGCACAATGGAAAGACACTCTGCAAAAAATGCTCGACCAGGAATTAATTTTATTAGACGCAGAACGAATTGGAGTAAAAGCAACAGATGCAGAAGTAAGGGAAGAATTACTACGCAAATATGGCCCAAATGTAATAACCTCTTTAGATCGATTGAAATTAAGTTATGAAGAAGCGCGTAAAATGATCTCTGAGGATCTTATTGCAGAAAAAACATTGTATTTCAAAGTATATTCTGAAGCATTGCGTGTAAGACCTAATGACATCAAAGAAAAATATATAGCATATTGCAAAAAAAATCCTGCATTGCAAAAATGGTGCTACCAAGTGCTAACCATCCGCTCTGAAGATGAAAATGTCTCTGAGGGATTAGCAAAGCTAGCTTTTGATCTTCTAAAAGAAAAAAGAGATCTCTCAGATATCTCTAAAAACCTGCAATCAGAAAACCCTAATACTACTGTTTTATTTACTCCTGAGATCATAAGCGACAATGCATCTATCTCTCAAGCTCATAAGATGGTAATAGAAACTCTAAATCCTGGGGATTTTAGCGCCCCTATTTCTCAAGTGAATAAAGATCAATCTATTGTACATCGCATTTTCTATCTAAAAGAAAAAGATGTGATACACCCACCGGAATTCCCTAAATTAGCAGAAAAAATCAAAGATGGGCTCATTCAAGAATCTATTGCTCTGCATTTATTAAACTATATGAAAAAGCTAAAAGCTCGTTATGGCTTTTCGGAACAAGATGTAAGTTCCGATTTCAAACCTTTTTCTTATCAATGAGCATTTATAAACCCTCCGTACTTAAAGAGTTTTTGCGTTTCTCTCATACTCAGCCTAAAAAAGCGCTTTCGCAAAATTTTCTCATTGACGGCAACATTGTACGTAAAATTATAGATGCAGCTCAAATACAAGTGGGTGATGTGGTTTTGGAAATTGGACCTGGACCTGGCGCCCTAACAGAAACACTATTAGCAAAAGGAGCTATTGTTACAGCTATTGAAAAAGATCTTGTATTTGCAGAGCAATTATACCGCCTAAAAGATTTGGGAAATTTAACAATACAGAGAGAAGACTTTTTATTATTTGATTTAGAAAAGTTTCTAGACTCTAAAGAAAATAAAATCAAGGTGGTTGCAAACCTTCCCTATCATATTACCACTCCTATTTTACTAACTCTACTTCCACATTATGATAAGATTGATTCTTTAACTATTATGGTACAAAAAGAATATGCTGATCGAATGGTTGCTCATTCAAAAACTTCTTATTATAGCCATCTTTCTTTGCTTGTAAGTTTCTTCTGCCAAGCAAAGCTCACTTTTACCATTAATCCAAGCTGTTTCTTTCCTAAACCAAAAATAAGATCTGCTATTGTGCAATGTAGATTAAATCCACCTCCTCTAAATAAAGATATAGATGCATTTTTTTTCCTAACTCGCAGCGCTTTTCAACAGAAAAGAAAAATGTTACGCTCTTCTCTAAAATCTCTAGCTTCCAGAGAACTGATTGAACGAGTTCTTCAAAGAATGCATCTTCCTATAACTGCAAGACCAGAAGAACTTGAACTACAAGAATTTATTTCTTTATTTAAGCAAATTAAGACCGAATACTTACCCAAAAAAAACTAAAAAACAATACCGCTATTCCTAATCCTAATACGAGCAAAGGTAAGGATTTTTTTAAACTTATGCTCCAACTTAGGCATTTGCCCAAAACTTGATAGTAAAAAGTAGCATTTACTTTTTCTATTGCATATAAGGGATAGCTATCTAAAACTTGATTATTTTGATCATATAAAGACAACATTGCTAATTGCTGTCCTGGCTGAATAGGAAAAGTAATAGGCTCCCATTCTAACTCTGGTTTTATCAATGGCTCCTCCGAAGCATAATAGCTAATCACTACATCTTCATTTAAAACAGCTTTGATCGGGTGCTTACTCTTTTTCTGTATAGTACTAAATACGTCAAAATTTTTAGAAAAAAGAGTCCTTTTCATTTTTGGCTCATTAAATCCTGCTTCAAAAAGAGCAATGGTGTCCCGATATCTCTGTTCTAACTTATTACAACCCATAAGTACTGCTATCATCTTTCTATTTTGATCGGCGGCTGCTGCTGCTATAGTATATCCTGAGCTTGCGGTGTATCCTGTTTTCACCCCTATTGCCTTAGGATAATAAAACTTACCTGGCTTAATCAAAGAGTTATGTTGCAATAGTTCTACTTGAGGCTGTTTATTACTAGCTGGCTTTAAATAAGTTATAGTTTTAACTACCTTGCGAAAAAATGGTTGTTCTAAGGCTTTTTTTGTCAACAAGCACATGTCGTAAGCAGTTGTTTTATGATCAGCATGAGTCAACCCATGGGGAGCGGTTAAAATAGTTTGCTTACACCCCAGAGATTTTACATACTCATTTAATTCTTGCATAAATTGTGGTATACTCCCAGATACCCATTCAGCCAATACATTTGCTGCATCATTTCCAGAAGAAAGCATAAGTCCATAGAATAGAGTTTCAGCAGAAACAGTTTCTGCTACTTTTAATCCCATAAGAGATCCACCAAACTCAAGACGATAGGGAGGATGCACACCTAACTTATCCCTTCGCATCTGAGAAGAAATACTACTAACTGCATCTTTTGAAACCTTGATTACCTGGTCTAATTGATCCCCTCGTTTTTCTAGAGCATATAAGGCTGTAATGATTTTGGTGATACTAGCGGGATACAAAGGCAAATAAGCATTCTTTTCATAAAGTACAGCTCCT